>CALHVH010000051.1 GCA_938039225.1 uncultured Gammaproteobacteria bacterium | reverse complement strand
GTAATGTTTTTGAAATTCTCATTTAACACATCATCTTTAGTGACCAACCATGAACCACCAACACAGATTACATTCGGTAAAGATAAATAATCATTAAAGGTATCGGCTGAAACTCCACCGGTTGGACAGAACTGAATTCCTGGGAAAGTCGCATTAAACGCTTTAAGTAGGCCTTTAGAGTCAATGGCATTTGCTGGAAAAATTTTAAAATGTTTAAAACCGTAACTCATACCTTTAATTAATTCACTTGGTGTGGCAACTCCGGCAAGCAAATTGAAATCGGTTTTTTTGGCGGTTTGTAAAATACCATTGGTTAATCCAGGAGAAACACCAAAATCTACACCTATATCATTTAAAGTATGAATCATGGCGCCATTAATAATAGTTCCTACCCCTAGAGTGATATCTATATCAGAGTCTTTAACGGCTTGAATGGCATCAAGCGCACAATCAGTGCGTAAAGTAATCTCAATAGTATTTACTCCACCTGCCACTAAGGCACGGGCAACTTCAACTGTAGATTCAACTGATAATGGAGTGACAACAGGTACAACAGGATTGGCATTTAAGATGTCAGCTAGAGTTTGTTTCATGGGTTTACCAATTTGGTTTTGTTTTATAGACCCCGCGGTTAAACGCGCGGGGAAGTGATTTTTCCCTAACAGTAAATTAAGCACTTACCTTACCGCGACTGAATCGCGATATCTATGATTGATTACCGATATGGGCGAAAGACGCTTAAAAAATATGAGCACCGTTTTCAGAGTTCGACGCATTGCCACGCATTAATGAGAATAAACTTCTTCCCAAGGTTTGTGGAAACTCTGGCATTTTAGCAAATTCACGTTTACTTAGTGTTTCATCTGAAACTTGTAGGCTTAGCTCGCCGGTTATGGCATTCACAGTCACAATATCACCATTTTGAATCTTACCGATCAGTCCACCAGCACAGGCTTCAGGTGACACATGGATTGCTGAAGGCACTTTTCCTGAAGCGCCTGACATGCGGCCGTCAGTCACAATGGCTACTTTAAAGCCCTTGTCTTGGATGATTCCTAAAAGTGGTGTGAGTTTATGTAGTTCTGGCATTCCGTTGGCCTTGGGACCTTGGAAACGGACTAAGGCAATCATGTCTTTGTATAACTCACCCGCATTAAAAGCATCAATGAGCGCTTCTTGAGTATGAAATATATGGCACGGTGCTTCCACTATATGATGTTCTTCCGCAACCGCAGATATTTTCATGCAGGCCTTTCCGATATTGCCTTTTAATAATTTTAATCCACCACTCGCAGCAAAAGGCTTATCAATGGTAGTCAGTACTTCTAAATCACCCGAGGTTTCTCTTGCCGCCTGCCATTCTAGTTTGCCGTCAATTAATTTTGGACTGGTCGTGTAGTAATCCAATCCTTCACCCATGATATTAACCACGTCCTCATTAAGTAAGCCTGCGCTACGAAGTTCACGGATTAAGAATGCAATGCCACCGGCTGTATGAAAATGATTAACATCGGCAAAACCATTAGGATAGATGCGTGAAAGTAATGGAGTATTATCCGATAGCAGGTCAATATCTTCCCAAGTCAAATCAATGCCGGCAGCATTTGCGATAGCAACCAGATGCAAGCAGTGATTGGTTGAGCCACCTGTTGCAAGTAAACAAACCACGGCATTGACTAGTGATTTTTCGGTTACCACTTCGTACAAGGGACGGTAATTACCAGAAGGTTCTGAAGAGGCAATTGCTGCTTCAACCGCTGCTCCTGTTAATGCAGCACGAATTTCTGAACTGGGTTGTTCAAACGATGAACCTGAGAGTTGCACGCCGAGCGCTTCCATAAGCATTTGATTAGAGTTGGCCGTTCCATAAAAAGTACAAGTGCCAGGACTGTGATAAGAAGCTGATTCAACTTCTAACATTTCGGCTTCATTAATTTTGTTTTGGGCAAAGAGTTGTCTTGCGGCTGCTTTTTCTTTATTCGGTAAACCGGATGGCATCGGTCCAGCTGGTACAAACACAGCCGGTAGATGACCAAACTGTAAGGCGCCAATTAGCATTCCAGGCACGATTTTATCGCAAATGCCTAAAAATAAATTGGCATCAAACATATTGTGAGTAAGCCCAACAGCAGTGGCCATAGCAACCACGTCACGGCTAAACAAACTTAATTCCATACCAACTTGGCCTTGAGTCACACCATCACACATGGCAGGAACACCGCCGGCAACTTGGGCGGTACATCCAAAGTTTGCAGCGTGCTGTTTGATAAAATCAGGGTAATCTTTTAATGGTTGATGCGCCGACAACATATCGTTGTACGAAGTAATAATCCCAAGGTTAGCTGTTTTTCCAGAACCAATGGTTTTTTTCTCAGTTGAATTATTTGCTGCTATTGCATGAGCCATATTGCCGCAAGATAAACGTTTACGTGGAGGCGTGTCCTTCATTGCTTGTTGCATCAGCGCTATGTAGGCTTGGCGTTTTTCTTGACTGCGTTGGATTAGATTTTGGGTAACTTTATTAACTACAGGGTTCATATGCTTTCTGATTGAGTTGCTAATCAGTCTCTTGGTAATGGGGTTAGTTAGTCTTTGCTTTGTGCAAAATAAATATCTACAGGCACATTGTTTTGATGAATGAAGTGTGATGAAGGAAATTGAATTTTATTGGTGTCATTCATTACATCATTTAGAATGTTTATTTTATCTTTGCCTACTAAATGAAAAACAATAAACTTTGAGTTTAAGAGTTTTTGTTTACTTTGTGTTATTCGAGTTATAGGGTTAGTGATTGGTTCAATAGCAAGACAGTTATCAGCACTATCATCCAGGGCATCACTGAGATTTGTAGCTTCAGGAAAGAGTGAAGCTGTGTGGCCATCTTGCCCCATGCCTAGGATTAAGGCGTCATAGGTTTTTATTTTGGCGAGTTTTTTTGACGAATCAATAGCCGCTTCTTCAGGACTTTGCTGATCTTCAAACAAGGGAATAAAGATTGCTGCAGCGGCTTTATTTTGCAAAAGGTTTTCTCGCAATAGGCGTGCATTACTTGCTTCATCGGCTTGGGGTACACAACGTTCATCCGCCAAAGTAATGCTGACTTTGCTCCAATCAATCTCCTGTTTAGACAGTAAGGCAAATAAAGTTTTTGGCGTGCTACCGCCAGAAACCACCAAGCTTGCCGAGCCATTTTCTTTAATGCCCGACTCAAGTGAATCTATGATTCGAGCAGCTAAATCTTCAATCAGTTTTGCGTTGTGTTCGAAATATTTTACTTTTGGTATTGTCATCAGATTATTAATCCCACTCTCTACCATCGCGCGCTAACATACCGTGAGCTTGGTTGGGTCCCATGCTGCCAGATTGATAAGGGAAGACTTCTGTTTCATCAAGTTTCCAGTTTTTAACGATGCCATCTATCCATTCCCAAGACGCTTCTACTTCTTGAGCGCTTATAAACAAAGTCTGGTCTTCGTTTATGGCATCAAGTAACAAACGCGCATAAGCGTCATACACTATTTCTGCATCATCACTGGTTTGCGACAGATTAAGTTCTACCGCCTGCAGCTTCATTTCATTCCCAAGAATTGGTTTTTTGTTCATGAAGCGCAACATGATTTGACTATCCGGTTGTAAGCTGATTTGTAAATGGTTTGGTTCGGCTTTGGTGCCTCTGTTAGCAAAAATATTATGTTTAAGAGGTTTAAAGAAAATATCAATTTCAGAATAACGTTCTTTAAGGCGTTTACCTGTTCTTAGATAAAACGGAACGGTTGCCCAACGCCAATTACTAATTTCAGCTTTAATTGCAACAAAGGTTTCGGTATTCGAGTCATGCCCTAAGTCGTCGGTATAAGCTTGAACTATGTCATTGCCAATTGAGCCTTTATCATATTGACCGCGAACGGTTTGTTTACTAATGTTTTCAAGACTGATTGGCTTTAAACTTTTTAAAACCTTTAGTTTCTCAGCACGAATCATTTCGGCATTGGCTATTGCCGGGGGCTCCATCGCCACTAAGCAAAGAATTTGTAAAAGATGGTTTTGTACCATGTCACGTAATGCACCAATATCGTCGTAAAAACCTGCACGTTTTTCAACGCCTACAGTTTCAGCAACGGTAATTTGAACGCTATCAATATATTCAGCACGCCAAAGTTTGGTGAAAATTAAATTTGAAAAGCGCAAGGCCAAAAGATTTTGTATTGATTCCTTTCCGAGATAGTGGTCAATACGATAAATTTGTTTTTCACTAAAGACTGAATTCAACTGTTTATCAATCTCTAAGAAACTTTGCTTATCTTCACCTAAAGGCTTCTCAACAATGATACGTGTATTTGCGTTTACAAGACCTGCGTCGCCTAGTGCCTTAGCAATACTACCGAATACCTTAGGTGGTACCGCTAAATAAACAATCAACACATCATTTGAGCTGATGTTTAAATTGTCTTTATAGGACAACATTGCGTCTACTGAGGTAGCGTCACCTGTGTGATATGACAATTTTTCAGAAAATGTGGACCAAGCATTCGAGTTCAACACCAGTTTTTCAGATAATTTTTCTTGAATTTTAGTTTGAAGATCTTGTGTGCTTCTATCGGTTCTTGCCATAGCCGTAATACTGCCAACATTGCTTAAATGTTCACCAGTTTCAAGACTGTAGAGGGCAGGATAGAGTTTGCGGAGTGCGAGATCTCCATCGCCTCCAATAATTAATAAGTTAATAGTCATTGTTGTAGTTTATATTAAAAATTCTTATATGTATCAATTAGTTATGTTTCATATGTAACATAACGCCAAAATTTCAAATCTCGTTAGTCAAAATACGCAGAGTATTTGACAGCGTTGTCATTTTATTGGTATATTAAAAGAATGTCAGGAATTTAGCAATAAAGTCTTTTGCTTGTCCTGTATTTTGATAGTAAGACATTTAAAGACAATTAAAAGCATAGATTAAATAATATTAATAATAATTTAACTGGGAAGAATCATGGTTTTATCACAATTAGATATAGGCATTGTAGTTGTATACATTATCGGCTTAGTGGGATTGGCGTCTTGGATTTCTCGGGATAAAGCCGGTCATCAAAAAGATACCTCAGATTATTTCCTTGCGGGGCGTTCATTACCGTGGTGGGCAGTGGGTGCTTCTTTGATTGCGGCAAATATTTCTGCAGAGCAGATTATCGGTATGTCAGGTTCCGCTTACGCTGTTGGCTTAGCCATTGCAACTTATGAGTGGACCGCTGCGATTGCATTAATAATCATGGCAAAATTTTTCTTGCCTATCTTCCTTGAAAAGCAGATATATACAATGCCAGAGTTTTTGGAAAAACGCTTTGACAGTAGGGTCCGCACAGTACTAGCATTCTTTTGGCTTGCTGTTTATATATTTGTAAACCTAACAACAGTTTTGTGGTTAGGCGCATTAGCAATTAGTTCATTAACTGGATTAGAGTCAAGCTATGGCTTGATTATCCTTGCAGTTATTACCTTGGCATATTCTTTGTATGGCGGTCTAAAAGCCGTTGCGATGACAGACATCATTCAAGTGGTGTTATTAATTTTGGGTGGAATCGTTGTTACGGTAATTTCTTTGAATAAAATCAGTGATGGGGCCGGAGTCATACAAGGTTTTGGAATGCTGATGGAACAAATTCCAAGTCATTTCGATATGATTCTCGATAAAAATCATGCGAGTTATAAAGATTTACCGGGTTTATCCGTTTTAATCGGTGGCTTATGGATTGCTCACTTTGCTTACTGGGGCTTTAATCAATACATTACGCAACGTGCTCTGGCTGCTGAAAATGTTGGCGAAGCTCAAAAGGGTGTCATGTTTGCAGCCTATCTAAAATTAGTGATTCCATTCATTGTTGTGGTCCCTGGTATTGCAGCTGCGATATTGTTTCCTGACTTAAGTAAACCAGATGAAGCTTATCCAGCAATGATGAGTTTGTTACCAGTGGGTTTATTGGGCTTAACATTTGCAGCATTGATTGCTGCCATTGTGTCTTCACTGAGTTCTATGTCTAATAGTATTAGTACAATTTTTACTATGGATATTTTCAATAACTTTTCTTCAAAAGAACACACACAAAAAGATTTAGTACGTGTAGGCCGTTTAGCAAGTTTTAGCGCTATGCTTATTGCAGTCATTGTTGCAAAACCATTATTAGGATCGGTTGAGGAAGTATTCCAAGCAATACAAAAATACACAGGTTACTTTACGCCTGGCATTTTACTCATATTTGTAATGGCTCTTTTCTGGAAGAAAGCCACATCGTTAGCTGCATTGGTTGCGGCTATTGGCTCTTTTGTTCTTTCAATTGGGATTGCTCAATTCTTCCCTGATTTACCCTGGATGGACAGAATGAGTATTGTATTTGTAGTATCAGCATTATTAGCAGTATTGGTTGTAGTGATGCAGGGCTTCAAAGATCACCCTAAAGCAGTCAATTTAAGTTCAATTAATTTTAAGACTTCTACTGCCTTTAATATCAACACAATAATCATCACTATTATTTTAGTTATTTTCTACACTCTTTGGTGGTAAGCCTTAAAGGTAAAGAGAATTTAATATGCGAACTAATAGAGTAACCATCCAGACTGTCGCTGAAAAGGCTAAGGTCTCAATAAAAACTGTTTCTCGAGTTATTAATAAAGAGAAAGCAGTGCGTGCAAGTACACGCGACAGAGTGAAAGCAGTTATAGATGAATTGGGTTATAAGCCTAGTCCTGCAGCACGTGCGCTTGCAGGACATACCTCAAAAATAATAGGTTTGATTTATGATAACCCGAGTGCTGCTTATGTTTTGGATGTGCAGACAGGAGTACTTAAGTCTTGTTACTCTGAAGGTTATAATTTGCTGATTCATCCTTGTGATCATAGCTCTGATAAATTAGCAGAAGAACTTATTTCGCTTGTTCAGAAATCACGTTTGGACGGCTTAATTTTAACTTCTCCGATATGTGAAAATGAAGAGTTACTCACAAAGCTTATAGAAAGCAAAATTAAGCTTGTAAATATTGGTGCCTTATCTAAGAACGCTGCAGTTTCATCAGTTTCCGGGAATGATGCTGATGTCGTTAAGCAAATTACTTTGGATTTAGTTGAAAAAGGCCATTCAGAAATAGGTTTTGTTTTTGGACATATTGATCACGATTCTGCTCATTTACGTTTTTCCGGTTATAAGCAAGCTCTAGTTGAGAAAAATATTCCGATTAATCAGGAATATATTGTGCAAGGTGACTTTTCTTTTGAGTCGGGAGTGGAGTGCGGCAAGCATTTAATGAATCTTGAAAAAATGCCTACTGCAATCTTTGCCAGTAACGATTATATGGCTGCAGGTGTTTTAAAAGCAGCACGAGATAGGCATTTGAATATTCCAACAGATTTATCGATTGTTGGTTACGATGATGCTCCCGTTTCGCGTCAAATTTGGCCCTCGCTTACTACTGTGCGACAACCGATTCAACAAATGTCAGAGTATGCCGCCGGTTTGCTATTTAAAAAAATTATTGATTCAACAGTGAATACCGAACATCAGGTATTTAACTCTGAGTTGATATTCAGAGAGTCTGTTAAACAACTGGACTAAACATTTACGCACTACATTGACGCTGTGGTCTGAGTACTGTAGTGGCAATGTACATTACATAAAGATATTGAATGACAATTATAAAAATAGTTGGGGACATTGGTGGGACTAATGCACGTTTTGCGTGTGTTACTGATGCCGGTAATTTTTATCATAAATTAAAAATTTACCCGTGTTTAGATTTTCCAAACTTTGAAGACGCTATTCAATCTTATATTGAGTATTTGAAAGATTTTGATGAGCTTTCTGATTTTTCAATACAAGAGGTTTGTTTAGCTTTTGCTGGTCCTATTTATCACGATATTATTGACTTGCCAAATAACCACTGGAGCTTTAGTCGTACCAAGTTACAGAGATTATTAGGTGTGCCAGTTAAAATCATAAATGATTTTACAGCACAAACCCTTTGTCTCGATTTACTGGCTGAAGACGAGTTACAGTGGTTTGATGATATGCGTCCTAAAGGAAATGCCATCCGTTCTGTGATTGGTCCTGGAACTGGTTTAGGAGTATCGATTCAAATGAGCAATGGGGAAATTATTCCCTCTGAGGCAGGACATGTTGCATTTGCTCCTCGAACACCGCATCAGTTAGAACTTCTAAAGCTTTTATGGACTCGTTATAAACGAGTATCAGTTGAACGTATTTTATCTGGCTCTGGTTTAGAAAATTTGTATTGGGCCAATAGTAAAATTTCTGGTAAAGAAGCTCAACAAGAAGCATCAAGTATTTTAGAATTAGCCAGATCAGGTGATGAAATTGCTAAAAAAACCTTAACAGATTTTTTTCAAATTCTGGCATGCTTTTCTGGTGATATTGCAATGACGGGTTGGACATCCGATGGCGTCTATTTATCAGGTGGGATTTTACCCAAACTATGGGAGTTTTTTGATATGCAAAAATTCCGTAATAGTTTTCAAGATAAAGGACGATTTTCTGATTTTTGCAGTACGGTGCCTATTGCTATGGTTCAAGCACAACAGCCCGGTTTACTTGGCTGTGTGGCAGCATTACAAACTGATTATTGAATCTAAAACCTAACCTTTGCATTATTTAAGTACGAGTATTTCACTATGTCTAACTCTTCGGATAATCGTTTAGCAAAACTAAATTGGAGTGAAAGGCTTGGTTATGGCTTAGGTGATGCTGGCTTTAATTTTTATTGGGCATTAATAGGGGGTTACTTAGCAGCCTTCTATACGGATACTTTAGGTTTGAGTGCAGCAGTTGCAGCGTCCGTGTTGTTCTGGGCAAAAATTGTAGATGCATTTACTGACCCAATAATGGGTGCCATCGCCGATCGTACACAAACACGTTGGGGAAAGTTTCGGCCGTACCTGGTATGGGGTAGTATTCCGATGGCTATTGCTGGTGTGCTTGCCTTTACTACACCAGATCTTAATCTTGAACAAAAAGCAATTTGGGCATTTGTCACCTATTGTGTGATGATGCTTTGCTATACCATTTTATCCACGCCTTATTCGTCATTGTCCGGTGTGATTACTGGTAATGTGAAAGAGCGTAACTTACTTGTCAGTATTCGTTTTATTTTTGCCTTTGGTGCGTCAGCATTAATTGGTAAATTTACTCCTGACTTGATTAAATACTTAGGTGCATCGGATGCCGAGCTTGGTTGGCAATTGAGTGTGGGTTTATACGGTGCAATCGCGACAGTCATTTTCTTTATAACTTTTTATACGACCAAAGAACGAGTTGCTCCACCTCCACAACAAAAATCTAAACCCTTGGATGATATTCGAGAGCTGTTGACCAATCGCGCTTGGATGATTCTGTTTGTTTTGGCACTTATTTTGATGATTACCATTACCTTGCGTGCTGGTTCTGCATTTTATTATTTTAAGTATTATGTTAATCGCGAAGATTTAATTGGAGATTATCTCTTCTGGCAATCTATGGCATTATTAGTTGGTTGTTTAATGACACCATTTTTAATGACATTATTTGATAAACGGAAATTATTAATTGGCCTAATGATAATCGTTAGTATTTTATCTATAGGTTTTTACTTTGTGCCTAAAGACAATATTACGGCAATGTTCACGCTTAATATTCTAATTAGCTTAGCTTTAGGGCCTAAGTCACCACTTACTTGGTCAATGTATGCTGATGCGGCTGATTATAATGAATGGAAAACTGGAAACCGTGCAACAGCAATGACTTTTTCAGCGGCTACGTTCTCACAAAAATTAGGTAGTGCAGCTGGTTCCGTTGCAATGCTTGGAATATTGAGTTATCTAGGCTATCAAGCAAATGCGGTGCAAACTGACGCCTCTCTTGATGGTATTAATTTTGTGCAAACCATTTTGCCTGGTATTTTTGCGGCTATCGCTGTGGTTGTTGTTTGGTTTTATAATTTGAGTAATGAAAAATTAGCTCAAATTGAACAAGAGCTTGCTGCCCGAACAGCTACATGAGTAAGTCCACTTCAAGGTCATCTGTATATCAGCAACAGGGGGCAACTACCTGTTTATATTCACCAATAGTTTTACCAAAGGCTTCGTCTTTTTTATGGAATAGGCACATGATGATTCAAATGAATTGTCGTGGATATGCAAGCGCTCAATTTATGCAGCCAGAACCAGCTAAGTATGCTTATGCGCCGAATCTCGAAGCCAAGACGTTTATGCAGCCAGAGCAACCTTACTATGCCCATCATCCAGGGCGGTTCTTTTATATCAAAGATGAAATAAGTGGGGAGTTGTTTTCAGTACCTTATGAACCAGTGCGTGCAGATTATCAAGACTATAAATTTATTGCTAAACAATCCAGTATTGAATGGCAAATTCAGGTGCAGGGTATTGCGGTAAAGCTAATATTAAGCCTAGCCTCGGACCGAGCTCTAGAACTTTGGCAATTATCAGTAAAAAATCTTTCTGATAAAAAGCGCCAACTCAGTGTGTATTCTTATTTTCCTGTGGGTTATATGTCATGGATGAATCAATCTGGTTTATATTCTGAAAAGTTTCAAGGAATTATTTGTTCGGCTATTACGCCTTATCAGAAGTACCCTGATTACTTTAAACATAAGAATTTTAAAGAGAAAACTATTTTTCTTGCCGATAGAGAACCTATAGCATGGGAAGTGCAACAAGCCGTGTTTGAAGGTGAAGGCGGATTGCATTCGCCTACGGCTTTGCAAGCAGAAACCTTAACTAATAGCGAATCTAACTACGAAACTCCAGCGGCTGTATTGCAATATCGCATAAAATTAAAACCTCAGGATGAAAGTCAATTCAAATTTGTTTTCGGACCTGCAAAAGATGAAGAAGAAATTCAAAATATACAGCAAGAGTATTTCGAATCTGAAAATGGTTTTGAAGAACAGCTTAAAAGCTATACGAATTATATTGAACAAGACCATGCTTGTTTGAAAATCAAAACAACGGATAAGACTTTTGATGAATTTGTTAATCACTGGTTGCCACGTCAGGTTTTCTATCATGGTGATGTTAATCGTTTAACGACCGACCCTCAGACACGAAATTTTTTGCAAGATAATATGGGAATGGCTTATATCAAGCCGCAGCTTAGTAGAGATGCTTTTTTACTGGCATTAAGTCAACAAAAGAGTGATGGCAGTATGCCTGATGGGGTTTTGTTAAGTTCTGAGGCTGAATTAAAATACATTAATCAAGTTCCTCATACCGATCATTGTGTGTGGTTACCTATTTGTTTACAGGCCTATTTAAATGAAACTAATGATTATGCGATTTTAGATGTACAGGTAGGTTTTTCAGATAACGATAAGCAAGCCAGTGTTTTTGAGCATATTTCTCAAGCCATTAAGCATTTAATCTCAGACTGCGATGAGCGAGGTTTAAATTACATTGCTCAAGGCGATTGGTGTGATCCAATGAATATGGTGGGTTACCAAGGCAAGGGCGTTTCTGTTTGGTTGAGCTTGGCAGCAGCCTATGCATGTAATGTTTGGTCAAAGGTATGTGAGTGTATTGAAGATAAAAATGCGGCTAGTTATTTTTCAGATGCTGCGACACATTATAATAAAATCGTAAATCAGCACGCTTGGGATGGTGCTTGGTATGCAAGAGGTATTACCGATGAGAATCGATTGTTTGGCATCAGTCAAGATAAAGAGGGTAAGATTTTTCTGAATCCGCAAGCTTGGTCATTGTTAAGTGGTGCGGCGGATAAAGACAAAACCAGATTAATTCTGAATTCTGTGAATTCCTACTTAGAAAGTCCTTACGGGGTTGAGTTGCTGAGCCCATCGTTTACAAAAATGCATGAGGATATTGGTAGGGTTACCCAAAAATTCCCAGGAACAGCTGAAAACGGTTCAGTGTATAACCATGCTGCAGCCTTTTATATTTATAGTCTTTTTAGCATTGATGAGAATGACAAAGCGTTTGAATTGTTACGAAAAATGCTTAGTGGTACCTCGGATGAAGATACCGTACAGCGTGGACAATTGCCAATTTATATCCCTAATTATTACCGTGGTGCAAATAAACAATTTCCGCGTACAGCAGGGCGTTCCAGCCAATTATTTAATACAGGAACCGTGCATTGGTATTACCGCTGTATTGTAGAGTGCTTGTTTGGTTTGAAAGGAACAACTGAGGGTTTGCAAATTCAACCTCAAATTCCTAGTAGTTGGCAGGAAGCACAGGCTACACGTTATTTCCGTGATGCTATTTTTAATGTTTCCATTAAACGTGGTGCTCAATCTCGTATTGTGTGCGATGGACAAACGATTGAAGGTTCCATTATTAGAAATATTCAAGCAGGTAAAACTTATGACGTTGAAGTTAGTTTATCTGTCTAATTATTATTGAGAAACTATATGCAAAACAAAATTTTATCTTTAATTCTTATTTTATCTTTCTGTTTTTCCGTTAATGTAGAGGCACAGAATGTAGTGAAAGCTAGAAAGGCGCCTGTAATTGATGGTCTTGTGAACGATAAGGCTTGGAGTAAAGCCGAGTGGCATAATCTAGATCAACATATCTTAGGAGAAGTGCCTAAGGCGGATGACTTCGAAGGCCGTTATAAGCTGTTGTGGAATAAGCGAGAGTTATTTTTACTTGCTGAAATAACTGATGATGTATTAAATGATACGCATGCTGACCCACTAGATAGTTATTGGGATGATGATTGTCTGGAGATTTTTATTGACGAAGATCGTTCAGGTGGTAATCACCAATTTAACTACAATGCTTTTGCATATCACATCGCTTTAGATAATCAAGCAGTTGATATTGGTCCTTTTAAATCAGAGGACGATGAAAAAAACGGTAAAGCCAATTTTCTGACCCTAAATGATCATGTTCGTAGTGTATGGAAGCGTGATGCCGACAAGCCTAATAAATTAATATGGGAAGTTGCCTTAAAACTATATCCTGATACGTTTAAAGAATCCTATAAGCGTGGTGAGCGAAAAGCTAAACCGGTTCGTTTGAAGGCTGGAAAAAAGATAGGTTTTATGTTGGCATACTGTGATGCCGATGCCGATAAAGGACGCGAGCATTTCATGGGCTCTCATGCAATAATGCCAGTAAATGGCGATAAAAACCTCGGGTATATTACGGCCGATGTGTTTGGTGAAATTATATTGGTCAACCAATAAGTAATGACTAAATAGTTTGTTTAATTTATAAGGATTACGCTCTATTTATTAGTACTTTTGCATGAATACGTATGCAATTCCATGTCTGATTCTTAAAGCTATGTAGATGGGTGATAACATAGCGTAATAATTAAAAGGCCATTGGGAGAAAATACACGTGCAGCATAAAACCAAACCCAGACTAAGGTTTTGGCAAATCTGGAATATGAGTTTTGGGTTTCTTGGAATTCAGTTTGGCTTTGCTCTGCAAGGTGGCTTTATGTCACGTATTTTCCAAACGCTTGGTGCTGAACAAAATGAGATTCCATTACTTTGGATAGCAGCTCCGCTCACGGGTTTATTGGTGCAGCCAATTGTTGGTTATTTAAGTGACCGAACCTGGTCAATGCGTTTTGGTCGTAGACGACCATTCTTTCTAATAGGTGCAGTGCTGAGTTCAATTGCACTTTTCTTCATGCCTTATTCTTCAGCCCTGTGGATGGCAGCAGGCTTTCTTTGGATTCTGGATGCCTCCATTAATATCAGCATGGAACCCTTTCGTGCATTAGTTGCAGATAAACTTCCAAATTCACAACGTTCATATGGTTTTGTTGTACAAACTTTTATTATTGGAATCGGCACATACGTGGCTAGTGCCTTGCCGTGGATCGTATCGCAATTAGGTGTGAGTGATTCAGCCGCTGCAGGTGTTGTTCCTGACTCCGTAAAAGTAGCTTTTGCAATAGGTGCATTTGTATTTATCGCTAGTATTTTAATTACGGTGTTTACTACTAAAGAGTACTCTCCAGAAGAAATGCTAGAGTTTTCAGAAGAAGAATCTGAAAACTTGCCGGGCTCAGAAGGATTGATAAAAAACATTAGTAATAGTTATTCATTAATGTCACCAACAATGCTTAAGTTAGGCGTAGTGCAATTTTTTTCTTGGTTCGCCTTTTTTACTCTATGGTCATTAGCTAATCCTGCGTTGACTGAACATGTTTTTAATGCGCCGGCTCCAGTTTTAGAAACATTTGACATGAATATATCTGAACAGGCTGAAGCTTTTAATACACAAAATACTGCCTTCCAAAAAGCATCTAATAGAGTGGGTTCTTATATGGGCATTTACGGTTTATCGTCAATGTTGTTTGCCTTTTTACTCATTTTGTATACGGCAAAACGTCGTATCAACCGTAAATATGTACATATGGCAAGTTTATTTGCTGGTGGACTTGGCTTTTTAAGTATGAAGTTTATTTCAAACCCTAGCATGCTGATTTTATCGTTTAGTTTAATTGGGCTTGCTTGGGGCAGTATTTTATCTATGCCCTATGCCATGTTATCTAGCTCAGTTGATCCTAAAAAAATGGGATTAATGATGGGTTTGTTTAATATGTTTATTGTTATTCCTCAAATCATAGCAGCTTTAGGAGGAGTTAATTTTGCATCAAACTTACTTGGTGCAGCTCCTATTAATGCGATGACTGTTGCTGGTATATCACTGATGCTTGCAGGTTTAAGTAATTTTTTAATTACCGATCCGCGAGCAATTACTTATCAAGGTTAATAGCTAACCCAATGAAATTTTAACCATATTTATAAAAAGAATTTATTGTGAACGAAAATATTGAATGGTGGCGTGGAGCCGCTATATACCAAATTTACCCACGTAGTTTTATGGATGCTAATAACGATGGCACAGGTGATTTACGTGGAATCATTCAACGCTTTGATCATTTAATTAATTTAGGGATTGATGCTATTTGGATTTCGCCTTTCTTTAAATCGCCAATGAAAGACTTTGGTTATGATGTTAGCGATTACCGAGCTATTGATCCTTTGTTTGGTGATATGCATGACTTTGATGAGTTAATTGCATTAGCTCATAGTAACAATATTAAAATTATTATCGATCAAGTACCCAGTCATTCTTCTGATGAACATCCTTGGTTCTTGGAAAGTCGAGAGAGTAGAGATAATCCAAAATCAGATTGGTATGTTTGGGCAGATGCCAAACCAGACGGTTCGCCACCAAGTAATTGGTTATCCGTTTTTGGGGGTTCGGCATGGGAATGGGAGCCAAGACGTTCACAATATTATTTGCATAATTTTTTAGATAGCCAGCCAGACTTAAATTTTCATAATCCTAGAGTTCGCGAAGCGATTTTGGATTACATGGAGTTTTGGCTTAAAAAAGGGGTTGATGGTTTTCGTTTAGATGCCATTATATTTTGTTTTCATGATCCAGAATTGCGTGATAATCCTGCTAAACAAAGTAACGATAATTTTATGGGTTCAAGAATGCAGAGTCCATATGCTATGCAAGAGTATAAATATCAACATACACAGCCCGAAAATATCAGCTTCATGCAAGAAATACGCGCTTTACTCAATCGCTATCCTGGTACTGTTTCATTAGGAGAAATCGGTACAGATGATTCGATTTCAGTTATGGCTGAGTACACTAAAGGCCAAAATCGTTTACATATGGCTTATAGTTTTGATTTACTAGGTGAGAACGCCTCAGTGGCTCATATTCGCGAGGTGGTGGAAACCTCCGAAGATAAAATGCGTGATGGTTGGCCTTGTTACGCATTAAGTAATCATGATGTGATGCGAGTCGTTTCACGTTGGGGCGCTAAAGCAAATGGGCATGTTTTAGCCGCAGCTAAAGCATTCAATGTATTACTAGGTACCTTACGAGGGAGTTTTTGCGTTTATCAAGGTGAAGAGCTAGGTTTACCTGAAGCCGATATTAAATTTGAAGAATTACAAGACCCATATGGAATGACTTTCTGGCCTATTTTTAAAGGACGGGATGGCTGTCGCACTCCAATACCTTGGCAAGCAACTGCAAGCAATGCCGGTTTTTCTGATGCTAAGCCATGGTTACCAGTTCCTATTGAACATCAAACAATTGCAGTGGATGTACAAGAGAAAAATACAAGTTCAGTTTTAAATGCACATAAAGAGTTTTTAGCGTGGCGCAAGAATAATCCAGTTATTCTTTATGGCGATATTGAATTTATTGACGTGTCAAATCACATAATTGCTTACCAACGTAAAAACTCTGAAAGTGAATTAGTGGTTTACATCAATTTAACACCAGAAGAACAACAAATTGAAATTGACAATAACAAATCTTTAAAAGTATCAAATGATTTTGGTGCCATTGAAGCCTCATTCTCAAACAATGTTATTACTTTTTCACCATACTCTTGTTTTATTGCCTACTTAGTCTGAGAACATTATGCTTCAAGCTCAAAAGAATTTATCTCGTGGTTTTTATGCCTTATTGAGTTTGCCAGCAACCGCAATGGGCTTCGCCTTATCCGTTCAGATTGCTGCTCTTAGTTGGATATTGGGAACAAAATATAATCTAAAAATTGATGATATTGGTTTGGTTTGGGCAGCTGGTCCATTAGCAGGAATTCTTGGACAAGTCATTATTGGCTTTATCAGCGATAGAGTTTGGTTTTGGAAAGGTCGTCGTAGACCTTTTATTTTGATAGGTGGGGTCTTAAGTGCCCTAATGCTTTTAGCACTACCAAATTTAGATATTATTAATGCCAGCTTTGATGCGGTAGGGATTTTAGGTATTGCTTTAATTGTGGCACTAACCTTAGATTTGTCTATTAATGTTAGTTTTAATCCAACCCGTTCTATTATTGCTGATGTTACTCCAGAAGGTGAAGAGCGTACGCGTGGCTATACCTGGATGCAAACTATCTCGGGTAGTTTTGGGGTTTTGGCTTATTTCATTGGAGCCAGTTGGGGAAATTATTTTTTGATCTATTTTGGTGCTGGATTGGTTTTTCTTTTCTCAGTGTTCCCTACATTTTTTATTGAAGAGCCGCGTGAGTTAAAAAATCAAGATGCCAATAGCAATTCAGAATTTGAGTTTCTAAAAACTTTAAAGGTCATTAAGCCCTTATGGGGCTTCTTAGTCTATTCGGTTTATGCTCTCACGCTACGATTAATGGAAGTTGAGCATGAGCATTATTACGCTGAGTGGGCATGTGGTGTCCTTACTTTGTTCTTGGTTTTGCAAACGCTTTTAGCTAAGCCCAGTGATGACAGTGTAGATCAAAGAAATGCATTGGCCTTTCAACGAGTATTAGCCGCACATTCCTTTACCTGGTTGGGCGTGCAGTCTATGTTTATCTATATGTTCTCTTGGTTGGAGTTTAGTTTTCCTGAAATTGATAATGATGGTCTAGGACAAGTTATTTCTATTGCATTTTTACTCATGAGTGCGGTTTCTGCCATCTTGCCGGTATTAGTTTTACAACCATTAACCTTAAAATTCGGTAGGGTAAGAACTCATATGTTGTGTATTGTTAGTATGGCAGTCACTTATGCATTGATTTGGCAATTCGCGAGTTCTCAATATGTATTATTTGCGTTTATGCTCTTATTAGGTATTGGTTGGGCGGCGACCATAAGTCTACCTTTTGCAATTATTTCACAACAGGTAAAACCAGAAACCATGGGTTTGTACATGGGAATCTTTAACTTGTCGGTGGTTCTTCCACAATTAGTGGCCAGTTTAGCCATTGGTGTAATTGTTAGTCGTGTTGCCGATAAGGATATTTTATTCTTAATTTGTGCAATTTGTTTAGCCATCTCAGCACTGGCGTGGACACGCATAGAAGAGCAAAACTAAAGACGATTATTTTTGTACTAAATTTTTCCGAGTTGTTGATTCACGTTCAACCAGCGTTGGTGTAAGTAAACGTAATTGTTTGGGTTTTTCATTGTGAATTAGGTCTAACAAAGACTCCACTAATAGCTCTCCAGCTTTTTCGGTATCTTGGTTAACCGTGGTGATGGCGGGGTTGGTATAGCTTGA
>CALHVH010000050.1 GCA_938039225.1 uncultured Gammaproteobacteria bacterium | reverse complement strand
TTCTTGCGATAATGAATGCAGTCGTCACCTTATTCATTTTCTTCAAAGTCCCTGAATTCTTAATGCGTTGCTTTGCATGGTTATTAATGAATACCATTTACCGCATAAAAAACATCGGCATTGAAAATATACCCAAAGAAGGGGCCGCTATTGTGGTTTGTAATCATATAAGTTTTGTTGATGCCCTACTCTTAGGCGGACAAATTCGCCGGCCAGTGCGCTTTGTAATGTATTACAAGATTTTTCAGAATCCGTTTTTAAACTTCATCTTCAAAACCGCAAAAGCCATTCCAATAGCTGGGTACAAAGAAAATCCTGAACTGCTTGAACGTGCCTACGAAGAAATAGCTAAAGAATTAAAGGCTGGACATGTAGTAGGTATTTTTCCAGAAGGTGCAATCACCAAAGACGGTGAATTACTACCCTTTAAGAAAGGCATTGAAAAAATCCTTGAAAGAAACCCGGTTCCAGTGGTTCCTATGGCCTTACGTGGTCTATGGGGCAGCTTCTTTAGTCGTAAGTATGGTTCTGCTATGCAAAGCTTTCCAAGACGCTTTTGGTCAAAAATTACTTTAGTGGTTGATAAACCCATTCCAGCCAATCAGGTTTCTGCCGAGATGCTAGAAACTATAGTGTTAGAGTTACGTGGTGATGAGAAATAATTCACACATGCTCGATTCATATTATTTTGACCCTGCGCATCAAACCGTGCTTAAAACCGATTTATTTGGCAGCGTGTCTAAAGAATTCGAAGTCAATACGCAAAGCTATGTAACCTGTAGAGATACCAGAAAAAGCCCATGGTGGACAAGACCAATTGCAAAATACTTAGCCAAACGGGAAGCCAAAGCTTTATCTAAAGTTGATCTACCTAATGCAATACCCAAATTACTTTATTGGAAAGATGGTGTATTGCTGCGCTCTTGGAAAAACGGCCAAGCCATGCAGGAGGCTAAACCCACTAGTGCTGAGTATTACTCTGCAGGTTTAAAACTTTTAAGGCAATTACATAAACAAAACATTGCTCATAATGATCTAGCCAAAGAAAGTAATTGGTTAGTTAGTACAAATGGCAATCCCGCCTTAGTTGATTTTCAACTGGCCAGACATTTCAAAAAACGTTCTGCCTGGTTTAGATATTGTGCCCGTGAAGACATACGTTATTTACTCAAGCATAAACGAGGATTTTGCCCAGAACATATGACCGCTAGGGAGTTGAAAATTATTAATACTCCTGGGATTGCTAGCCGGATATGGAAAAAAACTGGCAAGAAGATTTACCTGTTCATCACACGAAAAATATTTAATTGGCAAGATCGTGAAGGAGCTTACGATCGCAATGCCCAAAGCAACTCAAAAATTAACAAGCATGATTGAAATTAAACTATCTAGCTCGCAAATCAATAACGCAAAAGATATAGCAACTGACATTTTCAAAGGCTTCGTTGGTTACAACCACGATTTTCGCAGCATCACTCTTAGAGCTCGCATACGTTTTGAGTCGCAAGATTGGTATGCTAGTCAACGAGATCAAGCCAGACGTATTGAACTTTATGATGAGTGGGTTTGGAAACTGGTTGCACAAATCAAAGATAAATTGAACAATGACATAAAAAATGAAGACCTATGGGCACAAATTAAAGAGTATTACTTAATCGCGATTCAAGATTATCAAGAACCTGAATTCACAAAAACATACTACAACTCAATTACTCGACGAATTTTTCAAACTCAAGGAACAAACCCTAAAGTTGAATTTATAGCCATCGATTTAAACCCAATTAAGGGCATTCAACATACCGTTCCTACAATCTGTTACAGCTTAGACAGCTATCTTGATACGCTGTTTAAGGAAGTCTTAGACAATTACTCTTTCACTACACAGTATGCTGATAAGCAACACAGCGCAGAGTTTATCAGTGAGCAAGTCAGTACAATGTACTTAAACAATCACGCTGACAGACAATTGCATCATGTTGAAATTATTCAACCGGTATTTTTTCAAAATACACGAGCCTTTTTAATTGGAAAAATTGTATTTAACAATCTAATCACACCTTTTGCTATTGCAATTAGAAATACCGAGTCCGGATTAAAGGTTGATGCGGTTTTACAAACCGTCAAAGACTTTAGTATTTTATTTGGCTACACCCGATCATACTTTCAAGTAGATCTAGAAACCGTTTCAGAAATGGTTAATTATTTACACGAGCTTATGCCTCACAAACCAATTGCTGAACTTTTTACCGTCTTGGGACGTGCCAAACAAGGTAAAACAGAACGATATAGAGACTTAATGCAGCACATAGAAACTGCTGAAGATAAGTTCATCCTTGCACCAGGTGATGCAGGATTAGTTATGGTGGTATTTACCCTACCCTCCTATGACGTGGTATTCAAAGTAATTAGAGACAAATTTGGTTACCCAAAAACCAGTACTCGTCGAGAGGTAATGCAACGTTATACCTTAGTGTTTAAACATGATCGTGCGGGTCGCTTAGTGGATGCACAGGAATACAGACATCTGCGTTTTAAACTAAATTTATTTTCACCAAATCTTTTAGAAGAGCTACTCAATACAGCAGCAAATACCGTTGAAGTGCAAGGTGAGTATTTACTTGTTAAACACTCATATATAGAACGCCGCATGACACCACTAAATTTGTATTTACAGAATTGTTCCGAGGAAAAAGCAGAAGAAGTCATTATTGACTTTGG
>CALHVH010000049.1 GCA_938039225.1 uncultured Gammaproteobacteria bacterium | reverse complement strand
TTTAAGTTTGTAAAGCCAACTTATAATTTATTTTTTACTAAACGCCTCTTTGGCTAACTCACCAATACCGCCAATTGAACCCACTAAGCTAGAAATTTCCATTGGCATAAAAATAACTTTTTGATTATCTGCCGAACCAATGGTTTGCATAGCATCTACATATTTTTGGGCAACAAAATAGTTAATCGCTTGCACGTCACCATCAGCAATAGCCTTAGATACCATCTCAGTAGCTTTTGCTTCCGCTTCTGCTAAACGCTCTCTGGCCTCAGCGTCTCTAAACGCGGCTTCTTTACGACCTTCCGCTTCTAGAATCTGCGACTGCTTTTCACCCATAGCGCGTTCGATTTCAGCTTGCTTCAAACCTTCAGCATCCAAAATGGCCGCACGCTTTAAACGTTCGGCTTTCATTTGTCTAGCCATGGCATCCACTAGATCTTGAGGAGGTGAAATATCTTTAATTTCAATACGAGTCACTTTAACGCCCCAAGGCGCTGTAGCTTCATCAACCACTGATAAAAGACGAGCATTAATTTCATCACGTTTAGATAAAGATTCATCTAAATCCATTGAACCTAGAACCGTACGAATATTTGTCATTACTAAGTTTAGAATCGACAATTCTAAACGAGTAACTTCATAGGCGGCTTTAACCGAATCCAGTACTTGATAAAACACAACCCCATCAACACGAACGACGGCGTTATCACGAGTAATGACTTCTTGTGATTGCACGTCCATCACTTGTTCCATCATATTAACCTTGCGGCCAACTTGATCAAACCATGGAACTATCCAACTAAGGCCTGGCTTTAAAACTCTGCGTAATTTACCAAAACGCTCCACAGTGTATTCATACCCTTGTTTTACACTTTGCATACCTTTGAATATTGAAATAACAATAAATGCTAAAAGTGCAAGACCAACCATTTGTCCAGGACCCATATTTTTCTCCTCGTAAAAACTTTTACTACAATTACATTAAATAAAGAATTACTCTTTCGATTGATTATAGAGCTATAAATTAGCTTTGGGTGACTTTTCGAAAGGAAAATTGCTGCATTTTTAAGCTGCAACATTTTTACCAATATGCAGAGCTCAATACAACAAAACCATTTGTTGAATTAGGCTAATATAAAAGACTTGTTTTATATGTTCATTGACTACTGAGCATGTAATACCAAAGAGATTACAAACTCAGTTCTTCAACACGATGACAAGCCACTTGATGTCCTTGTATCTCTCTTAGCTCAGGCTTACTCGCTGCACAGGCTTCCACGGCAAACGGGCAACGCGTTCTAAAGGTACAACCACTGGGTGGACTTAAAGGAGACGGTAAATCCCCTTCCACAATCATTTGCTTTTTATTCCGCTCTTTAACTGGATCGGGAATAGGTACCGCAGAAATTAAAGCTTGTGTATAAGGGTGTAAGGGCTTGGCATATAAATCATCACGATCTGCAATTTCAACCGCACGACCTAAATACATCACCATCACACGATGACTAATGTGTCTAACCACACTGAGGTCATGAGCAATAAAAATCAAAGACAGACCCATTTCAGTTTGTATATCCATAAGCAGATTTACAATTTGGGCTTGAATGGATACATCCAGCGCACTCACGGGCTCATCACAAATAATTAGTTTTGGCTCTAAAATTAATGCCCGTGCTATTCCAATACGTTGGCACTGACCGCCAGAAAATTCGTGAGGATAGCGATTAATTTGATTGGGTAATAAACCTACTCTTGCCATCAAGGTTTTTACTTTTTCAGTGCGTTCCTCTTTTGACATCTTGGGAAAAAATGTAATCAGAGGCTCAGCAATAATATTACCAACCGTCATACGCGGATTAAGTGAAGCTAAAGGATCTTGAAAAATAACTTGCAAGTCTTGGCGTTTATTACGCATTTCCGCTTTTGACAGTGACGTTAGATCATCACTGAGCATTGTCACTACACCGTCAGTCACGGGAACTAAGCCTAATATTCCTCGTGCTAAGGTGGATTTTCCACAACCTGACTCACCAACCACACCTAAGGTTTCTCCTGGCTTCAAGGAAAAACTGACTCCATCCACTGCTTTAAGGATACGTTGCGGGCCAAAAAATTTTGCTTTACCTAAATTAAAGTGAACTTTAATATTATCTACTGTTAATAACTCATTTTTTAGTACTTCAGTACTCATACTAAAATCTCCGTAGTTTTTTCAGCTGTTGCAATATCGTTCAAATGACAGGCTTTTTCATGTTGAGAGTTTAATTCTTGAACCTGTGGTCGTTCAGTCTCACATTTTTCTAAACGGTATTCGCAGCGGGCATAAAACGGACAACCCTGCGGTAAATACAATAAATTAGGCGGATTGCCAGGAATGGTTGGCAAGCGATTATGCTCCGATTCATCCACACGCGGGATAGATTTCAGCAGACCCTCGGTATAAGGGTGTTGTGGCCTATAAAATATTTCGTTCAAAGGCGCATGTTCCATCACTTGCCCACCATACATAACCATCACGTCATCACAGACACCTGCAACCACACCAAGGTCATGCGTAATAAGAATAATCGATGTACCAAAATCATCTTTTAAATCACGCATCAAGTCTAATATTTGAGCTTGTACAGTAACATCTAGAGCCGTTGTTGGTTCATCAGCAATGAGTAAATCAGGTTTGCATAATAAAGCCATGGCAATCATTACACGTTGACGCATACCTCCAGAAAACTCATGTGAATACATATCAACACGTTTAACCGCATCGGGGATTCGCACCGCATCTAACATGCGTATAGACTCTAATCTCGCATCAGCAAAACTCATACCCTTATGCAAAATTAGCACTTCAGCCATTTGTTTGGCAATACTGATATAAGGATTTAAGCAGGTCATTGGGTCTTGAAAAATCATTGAGATTTTTTCGCCGCGGATTTGATTCAATTCCTTTTTAGGTAAATTCAAAATCTCTCTACCATGGTATAAAACACTTCCGCTGCTTTTACCATTATCGGCCAGTAGGCCCATCAGGCTCAATACCGTTTGGCTTTTACCAGAACCCGACTCACCTACGATACCCAGCACGTCGCCTTGATTAAGTTCAAAATTTAAATTATTAACCGCACGCACAATTCCGTCGCCGGTTTCAAATTCAACTTGTAAGTTTTCAAC
>CALHVH010000048.1 GCA_938039225.1 uncultured Gammaproteobacteria bacterium | reverse complement strand
TAAACTGGCATTACCACCAGCAGCCGTTGTATCAATACACACATGTCGTTCAGTTGTGCATCTCTCAGCAACGTCACCTTCAGTGATTAGTGGCAAGATACTTCCATCTCTTTTAGCTAAAGCGATTCTAATGTCTCGTATATCGTGTTCATCACTCCAGCAAACTACAGCATCAAAATTACTTAAGCTGCTTAATAAATCTCTGGATAAGAAACCATTAATTTCATTCTCCTTGTCGCCGCCTGGGCATACAATCAAGGCTTCACAACCAGAGCTTGCCGCCAATTTAGCTTGTTCTCTTGCAGCCTCGATGCTAGGGCCGAGACATAGTATTCGACCTTTAGGGGAAAAAATTAAACGGTTGGATTCACCGGTTGGTCCAGGACACTGCATCACAGAGAGTTCAGTTCGTTTAGGATTTAATTGATTCAATGTAGTTTGTACCAATTCTGCTTGTACCGCTTGGCCATCAACGATTGGTAAACGCAGTTGTTTATGGGTTTGATCGATTGCAAAACGTGGCACATAGTGTGGTCCGCCCGCCTTAGGACCGGTGCCAGACAGTTTTTCGCCACCAAACGGCTGGGAACCAACAACAGCACCAATTTGATTGCGATTAATATACAAATTACCCACTTCAATACGGCTTGAGATTTGTTCGACTCTATCATCAATTCGAGTATGTAAACCAAAGGTGAGTCCATATCCGCTGGCATTAATGTCATCAATGATTTGATCAATTTCTGAAACCTTAAAGCTTGCTAAATGCAGAACTGGACCAAAAATTTCTGATTGTAAATCTTTAATACCATTAACTTTAATCACACTTGGACTCACAAAGTGACCTTGCGAAGGAATATCGATTTGCTTAAGTAAGCGGTTTTCGCTTTTGGCTATAGCGATGTGTTTTTTAATGTCGGTTTGTGCAGTTTTACTTATGACTGGACCCACATCGGTTGAGTGCTCCCATGGATTACCAACTTTTAACTCATCCATAGCGCCATACAACATCTTTAAAAACTCTTCTTGTATATCTTCTTGCAAATACAGTAAACGTAATGCTGAGCAACGTTGTCCAGCAGACTGAAAAGCTGATTGAACAATGTCTTTAATGGCTTGCTCGGGTAGGGCAGTTGAATCAACAATCATAGCGTTGATGCCACCCGTTTCTGCAATTAACGGTGCGTGAGGATTCGCATTTTTTGCTACAGCCCGATTGATTGCAATAGCGGTTCTGGTTGACCCAGTAAAACAAACACCATCAATAGTGTTTGCTGAGACTAAAGTAGCACCAACTGTAGCGCCATCACCTGGTACAAACTGAAGTGCAGATCGAGGAACACCAGCCTCATGTAATAATTGAATCGCAATGTATGCAATCAATGGTGTTTGTTCAGCAGGTTTTGCAATTACTGCGTTTCCAGCAGCCAATGCGGCGGCGATTTGTCCAGTAAATATTGCAAGTGGGAAATTCCACGGTGATATGCAAACGATGAGCCCACGTGCCTCTTTATGCTCAAAGTTTTGAATTTGATGAGCGTAATATCTTAAAAAATCCACCGCTTCACGAAGCTCAGCAATGGCATCAACAGGAGACTTTCCAGCTTCTCTGGTTAAAGTAGCAAACAGTTGTCCATGATTTTGCTCATATAAATCAGCTGCCTTTAATAATATTGCAGCTCTGTCTTGTGAATTTGCCTTAGTCCATGAAGTAGCCTTACTTAATGCAGACTCAACATCTTTAATACTGGCATTAGTAATTGTACCAACGATATCTGTAGGATCATAAGGACTAAGGATATCTACTATTTGGCCGCCATTAAACTCATCGGTGAGTAATGGAGTGGCATGCAGCTTGGTAGATTTAAAGGGCATTCTCGACTTATCAAAACTTGTTAGCAAAGTATTATTTTGTAAATCCCAGCCGCGTGAGTTAACACGATTTGGTAAAAACAAATAATTGGGTTTTTTAATAAGAGGGTTAGCATGGTTTATTTGTGCTTGCAGAGTTTTAAAAGGATCTGCAGCAATTAATTCTGGCGCTACGTCTTCATCAACCACTTGATTGACAAATGACGAGTTGGCTCCATTTTCTAGTAAGCGTCTAACTAGGTATGCCAATAAATCTCTATGTGCACCTACCGGAGCATAAATTCTACATCTGACGCCTTCTTGTCCAATAAGCTGTCTATACAAAGCATCACCCATTCCATGCAGTCGTTGAAATTCAAAATTGATTTCTTTATTGGCCGCCATTTCTTGTATAGCGGCAACTGAATGGGCGTTATGCGTTGCAAATTGTGGGTAGATACGATCAGTCATGCCAAGTAATTTTTTAGCGCAACAAATATAAGAGACATCGGTTGCCGACTTGTGAGTAAAAACAGGGAAGTCTTTTACTCCTTCAACTTGAGCATTCTTGATTTCAGAATCCCAATAGGCGCCTTTAACTAAGCGCAGCATTATTTTTCGATCATGATGTTCGGCTAGAGCATAACACCAATCGATGACTTTACTGGCTCGCTTACCATAGGCTTGAACAACCACACCAAAGCCATCCCAACCCTCAAGGCGAGGGTCTTTAAATACAGCCTCAATCACATCCAAGGACAAATCGAGACGGTTAGCTTCTTCTGCATCAATATTTAAACCGATATTGGAGTTTTTAGCTAAAAGAGCCAGTTCTAAAGTGCTTGCAACTAACTCCTTGAGTACACGTTCTTTATTGGCGAGTTCGTAACGTGGATGTAATGCAGATAACTTTACCGAGATTCCAGCGTTTTTTTGAATGTCATCAGATTCCACAGACTTAGATATCGCGATAATGGCATCTTTATAAGAATTAAAGAAAAATTCTGCATCTTTTGTGGTGAGAGCAGCTTCGCCTAGCATGTCAAATGAATAGGTATAACCTTGCTTAACACTGTCTTGTCCACGTTTGATTGCCGCTTGAATGGTTTCGCCAAGAACAAATTGATTGCCCATTTCTTTCATTGCCCGTTTAACAGCAACACGAATAACCGGTTCACCCACTCGTTTAACCGCCCCGTGTAAAACAGAGGCGACCTTGCTTGATCGTTTGTCGTTAAGAATTTTTCCAGTTAGCATCAATCCCCAGGTGGCCGCATTGACTAAAGAAGATGAAGACTGACCTAAATGACTTCCCCAACTTGAGGGTGCAATTTTATCTTCAATTAAATCATCAATGGTTTCGCTATCAGGCACTCTTAATAAAGCCTCGGCAAGACACATTAAGGCTATTCCTTCATCGGTGGATAAACCATATTCAGAGAGAAAAACTTCCATTAAGCCTGGAGTATCATCATCGCGGCAAGCTTGAACCAGTTTGGCCCCTTGATGAGAAGCGGCTTCAAGTATCTCTGCTGAGATATTGGCATTTGCAATTAATTCCCTAATAAGGTCTTTCTCATTTGCCATATATAAATCACGAATTTGATCACGCAATGGGCTTAAAACTGAAGTGTGCATAAGATGTACCTTGAGATGATGACTGTTTAATAATGAGTGTATATGCTACGCTAAGTGTAAAAGTCAATTTTCCTTTATAATGAGTTTTTCTAGACTAAAAATCTTATTTAGCTGGTAAAAATAGGAAGTATGGTAATTATTATGAAAAATAACAGTCAACTTGACCGATACGATGAGCAAATAATATCCATTCTAGGAGAAAATGGGCGTCTGCCCGTGACTGAAATTGCTAAACGTATAGGTATCTCAAAATCGCCTTGCCAGGCAAGATTGAAACGCCTTTTAAGTGAAGGCTATATTATTGGCTTTAAGGCTGTTTTTGATCCAGTTAAACTGGGTCGTGAACATGTAGCATTTACTGAAGTGAAGCTTTCAGATACCAGGGAGTTAGCCTTAGAGGCATTTAACCAAGCCGTGAGACAAGTTCCGGAAGTGGAGCAGTGTCATATGATAGCTGGCCAGTTCGATTATTTACTAAAGGTAAGAACCTCGAATATTACTGATTATAGAAAAGTCTTAGGAAATCTCTCAACTTTACCTAATGTCGCCAATACGTCGACTTTTGTATCAATGGAATCGATTATTGATACCGTGGTTTTGGAAAACAAAACATAAGCGTAATTTTTTAATTCACTTAGTCTATGATTTTTGGACTACTACTTGGTTCCGTCCATTTTCTTTACCCTTATAAAGCAATTTGTCAGCGAGTTTTAAGGCGTTTTCTATTGTATTGGGGCTTTGAAGTTCGGCAACACCACAGGTAATAGTTATACGTACTTCTTGACCTGCTAGCATGAAAGTATGTAGTTCTATTATTGTTCGTAATTTTTCAGCTGCGATAGCAGCATTTTTTAAATCGGTAAATGGAGTTAAAACTAAAAACTCTTCTCCACCCCAGCGTGCAAGTAGATCGGTTTCCCTCATGCCTTTTTCGAGTAATTTTGAAAATTGCTTTAAAATCTCATCACCACCGCCATGACCATATTTGTCATTAATCTTTTTAAAGTAATCTATATCTAAGAGAATTAGTGAATTACTTTGATCATAGCGACCAATCATGTTGCTATATCGTGCCAACTCTATATTCATGCGCCTGCGATTAAAGAGGCCTGTTAAAGGATCAGTACTGGAAGTGTGATGAAGTTTATTAATTAGTTTTAGTGTGTTTGTTCGATAAAACAAGGTTGTTGCTGTAAGGGCTAGCATGCTAATTACAGCATTGTAGGTGTGAAGCAAGATAATAAAAGTAGTCTTAGGTTTATCAATCCCTAAAAAATAAAAATAGAGAATCAGAAAACTTATTAAAATTAAGCTTGAAAATACAATTGATATTTTTAAATTTTTATTTGGGTAAAGTAGTATAAGTGCCATTTGTGCCATTAAATGGTATTGGAAGCCCGCGTCCCACCCTAAGTAAAGCATTTTTATAACAGCCGAAAAATAAATAGAAATGCAAATAATAATGGTCACAAGTGCGTGGTGACCTTGTTTATTTAATTTCCATATAATTGCCCAAATTAAAATATTTCCAAAAGTGAAAATTGTTAGAGCGACATAACCTGAAAAATAAAAAAACGGAATCATCAACGTAAAGCCGAAGATTACAATCAATATGACAATATTTAATACCAAATAAATATAATTATTCTTAGCTTTGACTGTAGTTGGCCTAGGGAAAAGCGTTTGAATATTGAATGTCACTATAAGAACCTATAAATTTTTAGAATTTTATATAGAATCAGTATAGGTTAAATTAATTCTTGCAAAGGTGAAATAGGGTTAAGTGAGTTGTTAAAAGTGATTTTTTGTTAATTTCTCCGTTAAGAGTCACGAATAGAGTAACGGTTTCGATAAATCTTGGTTAATTTCTTTAAACGTATTTGGTCAGCAATTAATGAAAACAAGGGTGAGAGTTTTGTTTTAGGTTTTTTACCTTTGCCCATTCTTTGTAATTGCCGTTTAGTGATGGCCATCGTGGCTAATGCACCCATGGTTTTATTTTTCCAATTTACATTTGGCAAATTAGGTCTAGCTTCGGCAGAATGTTTCCAGTCTTTTGCAAGTGAAGGAGAGAAAGCTAACGCTCTGGCCATACCAACCATATCTACACCTTCATGCAAAACTTGTTGAGCAATCGCTAATCTAGTTATGCCTCCGGTTGTCATAATTGGAATTTTGCTTTCTTTGGCAATAGCTTTTGCGAATTCAAGAAAGTAAGCTTCTCTTGCTAATGTGCGTCCATCAGCTGCACGGCCCTGCATTGCAGGACTTTCATAACTGCCTCCAGAAAGTTCTACAAGATCAATACCAAGTGGCTCAAGCATTTTTAGTACTGCTAAAGCATCAGCAGCATCAAATCCACCACGCTGAAAATCGGCCGAGTTAAGCTTTACGGATACAGCTGCTGTAGAAGGAAGATTTGCTTTAAGTGACTTAATAATTTCAACTAATAAACGGGCTCGGTTCTCTAAAACTCCACCCCATTGATCCTCACGCTTATTAGTTAAGGGTGATAAAAACTGAGAAAGTAAATAACCATGTGCAGCATGTACTTGCACGCCATTAAAGCCGGCTTCGATGGCTCTGGATGCCGTTGTGGTAAACCGTTGAATCAAGTCTTGGATTTCAGCTTGGGTCATTGCAGTAGGTTTTCCAAAAAGCTTACTGTGTTTGCCCATATTCAAGGCAATATCAGATGGCGATAAAACTTGGCCTCCCATGGCAGCATAAACTTGTCTTCCAGGGTGATTGATTTGCATCCAAATGTGTGAACCCTCTTGCTGAGCGGTCCTTGCCCACTGTTTAAAAGGCTCAAGCGAAGTTTCAGCTTCAAGAGCAATACCTCCTGGTCCTGTCATGGCTCTGCGGTCGACCATTACATTGCCTGTAATAATCAAGCCTAAACCACCTTGAGACCAAGTTTGGTACAGTTTAAATATGTCTGCGCCAGGCAAATGGCCAGAAGAGGCCATGTTTTCCTCCATTGCAGCTTTAGCGATGCGATTTTGAAGGGTGCTTCCGTTGGGTAAACTTAGTGGAGTGTATACAGTAGTTGGCATAAGGGATTATTAACTCGGAGTAATTACTTAAACAGTCAATTAGTTTATCAGCTTTTGGGTCTTTTAAGTCTTAGTTAATTAGGCAATCGATAAGTTTGTAGAATAAATAGTGTTGATGTTAGAATCAGTAAATAACAATTCTAAATTATCTTTAAAAAGGACTGCCTTGTACTCTAATTTATACTCAATTCAGCCTACACCCGATTGGGTGAAACGTTCGAACTTTGATTTGGCTAAAGCTGCAGAGCTAGAAGATTCTCCATTCAATTATCCACTGGTTGATTATCAAAACTTAGTGAATGATGAGCAAATATTATCTTATCAACGTACGGTTCAATGTATTAATGATTCTTCAAGAATAGAAGATGCTTCATTATTAGTTTCTGAAATCCATCACGAGAACCAAAAAATTCTGTTTCATCACTTATTACTTATTCGTAATGGGCAAACCATTGATGCACTTGATGAAGATAATATTTCAGCCTTTAGGCGTGAAAGGTCTCTTGAGCAGCACATCACTGACAACCGTATAACGGTTAGCCTATCGATTGATGATCTTAGGCAGGGTGATATTATTGATTACGCTTACAGTTTAGTTGAATCCCAGAATGACCACCCAGTAATGGGTAAATACTATTACGCTAATTTTTGGTTCTCCTGGGGATGCCCAGTTTTTACTGAGAAAGTCAGAGTTATCAATCAATCCTCTAAAACTATAAACGTTTTGTTTAATACAGCAAAAGATGCAAAGCAGATTTATGAGCACAAAACAATTGCCGCGGGTGAAACCTTTATAGAAGAGCGACAAGATATTCTGCCTGAATCTTTTGAAAATGCGATGCCAAGTTGGTTTTGGGGTACGTTTATTCAACTTTGTACAGAGTCTAGTTGGGAGGCTATTTCATCGCATCTTTATGAACAGTATTCTCAGTCTGGCGTTTTTGATGAAGATCTAAATTTATTTGATATAGAAAATCTTGATATTGATGAGTCTAGTGATTTAGAAAATGAGATTACGGCCCTTAAGATAATACGTTTTGTACAAAATAAAGTGCGTTACAAAGGTGAGAATCACGGTATTTATACGCATACTCCAAAATCACCCTCTAAGATTTTGGCTAAAAGGGCAGGTGACTGCAAGGATAAATCCACGCTTCTTGTTAGCCTGTTGAAATCGGCTGGAATTAAGTCTAACTTATTATTAGTCCACTCTAATCAAGGGGAAAAAATTAAATTTTTTAACCCCTCTCCATATCATTTTAATCATATGGTGGTACAGGTGCACTTAAATGGACAAAGTTATTTTTTTGATCCAACCATACAAAAGCAAAGTGGTGATTTAAAGCATTCGGCACAGTTACGTTATGCACACGGCTTAACTATTTTGCCCAAGGGTGGAGACTTAATTGAGATGCCTCTTGAATATAACCTTAAAGTGTTTGAGTTGAATCATTTTTTTGATTTTACTAAAACTGAATCAAAAGACTTAAGCTTTAAAGTTGAGAAGGTGTTCTACAGACACCGCGCAGATAATATGCGTAATTATTTTTCTTCACAAGAAAAAAAGCGGTATCAGGAAGAGTTCTTTACCTATGCTAGAAATGATTGTGGCCTGGAGTTAGAAGTTATAACTCCAGTTGAGATCAGTTCCGATGATAGTGAAAAAAATATATTAAAATCTATTGAGGAATACAAGATTGTTAACCTAGAAAAAACACATAAAGGCAAAAAAATTGAAGTAAGAACGGATTTTTATCTTGACTATCCCATTCCCTATAGCAGTAATTTTCCAGTTGGAATTAAAGTAGATGGTGAATCTGAACATAATATTTATGTTAAAAATAAATGGCAAACCGCAACTGAACCTACTGAACTTACATTAAAAAATAAGTTTTTTGATTATTCTGATAGTGTCAAAAATGTTGCTAAAAATGAAATGCACTATCAAACAGTGATGAGACCCAATGTCAGAGTTGTTGAAGCGGAAGAGGTTGACACCTATAAGGAAGAAGTACTTAAAGTAAAGCAGCGTTGTATTAATATTATTTCTTACAAGAAAAAGAAGAGCAAATTTGCAACTGGATTAAATGTGTTTATGATTTATTTAGGTGTGGTTGTTCTATTGAAAATCTTATTTTCAATAATTAAGCCCTAAAGTACTCAGTTACAAGGATTATAAAACCCATGATATCTTGGCAAAGTTCTATTATTAGCAATATTGTTCTTACTCATGAGTTACTATAATGGCTACATACCCAGATTGTAATTAGTGAGTTTTAGTTTGACAACAAATTAAAGGGAGTCATGATGAAATCAGTTAAATACCTATCGATCATCCTGTTTTTATGCTCAATGATATCTACTCTTGGCTTAGCTGCTGCTGCAAGTCAGAAAGCATCAGAGGCAAAAACGACCATCAAAGCAAGCCCAGATATTAAAGGAAACAGAAAGGGTGAGTTACGTAACACAAGTGCTGGAGAACTAGAGGCTTGGAGTGTTAAGTCACAAGCATGGATAAATCCCAAAGCCTTTTGGCTTGAATATGCGGCTGAACGTGGCGGCTTAACTTGGGGCGAACGAGATACATATCCGCCTTACAATCAAGTTAAAGAGTTAGATACGATGATCATTCAACTGGATTCAGGAATTTGT
>CALHVH010000047.1 GCA_938039225.1 uncultured Gammaproteobacteria bacterium | reverse complement strand
ATTACCCAACACATTTTTTTGCATGGTAAAGATTTTGATGTAAAAAAAGTACAGGTACGAACTGCCAATGGCTCAGTATTAAACGGTAGCTATTCGCAAGTGCACGAAACAGGTGTTGCTAAAATTGATTTAGATGCTCCCTTACCAATAGGTAAATCTACTATTCTCTTCGACTATGTAGCTCCTTTTAATACCGCACTTGAAGCACTGTATAAAGTGAACGACGGCGGTAAAAATTATGCGTTTACTCAGTTTGAAGCTACATCAGCACGTATGGCTTTTCCGGGCTTTGATGAACCTGCTTTCAAAACGCCTTACACTACGTCAATAGTTCTTAAAAATGAACATAAGGGCTTTACCAATACACCACAAATTGCTGAAACTGATCTTGGTAATGGTATGCGTAGATTAGACTTTGCCACTTCAAAAAAATTACCAACTTACTTAGTTGCATTTACCGTAGGTGATGTTGATGTTGTTGAATGGGCAGATATCCCTACGAATGAATACCGTTCTACTACAATTCCCTTACGTGGAATTGCAACCAAGGGCAAAGGCAAAAAATTAAAGTTTGCTTTGGAAAATACAGCAAAAATAGTTAAGTCACTTGAAGATTATTTTCGCGTGCCTTATCCCTATGAAAAACTCGACATCGTAGCCGTTCCTGATTTCGCATTTGGTGCCATGGAAAATGCAGGTCTAATTATTTACAGAGAACAGCTACTTTTATTTGAAGAAGAAAACATGTCGCTTAGCCAACTACGTCGTTATGTAAACGTACATGCTCATGAAATCGCACACCAATGGTTTGGCAATTTAGTTACTCCAGTATGGTGGGATGATATTTGGCTAAATGAAGCCTTTGCTACCTGGATGGCATACAGCTCAAACGATAACATTATGCCAGAGCAAAAATTTCGCCAAGCACTAATGGGTCGCGCCTTGGGTGCTATGCGAAATGACAGCTTAATTAGTGCCAGACAAATTCGCCAACCGATTTTGAGTAACGATGATATCGATTCAGCCTTTGATGGCATCACCTACTCTAAAGGTGGTGGCATATTAAGAATGTTTGAATCATTCATTGGTCCAGAACAGTTTCAAAATGGCATCACGCACTATATGAAAAAATATCCCTTTGGTAATACCACTGCCAATGATTTTATTACTGCCATTGGTGAAAAGTCTGAAGGCGCTTCCCCTAAAGTAATTCGTGATGCTTTTAATAGTTTCTTGGAACAACCTGGTATTCCCTATTTAAACGTCGAAACATCATGTGTCAGTGAGAATGCTGAAGTCAGTTTTGCACAATCACGTTATCTACCAATTGGGTCTAGAGGGGACAGCAAAAAAACTTGGCAGATTCCCGTTTGTGTAAATTATGAATTTGAGGGACATGCCCACAAACAATGCGAGTTAATTACTCAAGCTCAACAGAGCATAAAACTTGCAGACAAAGGTTGTCCTAAATTTGTCATGCCAAATGCAGAAGGTGCAGGCTATTATCGTTTTGCCCTGAGTTCAAATGACTGGAATAGTATTTTTACTAATAAAGACAGTTTAAGCGATGAAGAAATGATGGCTGCAAATGATAGTTTTAATGCCTCTGTTGATGCAGGTACCTTAAGTTTTGGAGATCTACTACAAGTCGCTCCAGAACTTACAAAATCCAATTCAGCTCGCGTGGCCACCTCTCCAATGAGTATGCTTGGTTTTGTACATAAACAATTAATAAGCTCGGAAGAAGAAAAAACAAAATTAGCTAAAATCAGTAACAATTTATATGCTGACAAACTATTAACGCTTGGTCTAAAAACTAGCACTAACGATTCTGCTGATACTATTCAATTACGTAATAGCGTATTAGGTTTTTTAGCCGACGAAGGTCAGAACACTCAAATTAGAAACTATTATGTTGACATGGCAAAAGCCTATACGGGCTATGGTGGTGACAATTCTATACACCCAGAGAAAGCAGACTCCAACACTATAGGTCAGGCTTTATGGGTAGCAGTTGAAGATTTAGGAGTGCCGTTTGCAAGGCATTTAGTCTCTCTTTTTGAAAAAGAAACCGATGGCACTGTTCGAGGCCGTTTACTAAGCGCAATTAGTGCTAGCGATGATAAAGTTTTTGCTGCTGAAATTCGCGAGTGGTTAAGTAGTGAAAAAATTCGCGACAATGAAATTTATGCAATATTGCGAGGCCACATGAGCAACAAAACTCTGCGTCCTGAAATGTGGGCGTGGTTTCAATCTAATATAGAAATTATTAAAGGACGTGTTTCAAGTTTTTCTCAAAACCGCATTCCAGGAATTGCAGCCTACTTTTGTACTGCAGACGACAAAAAAGAAGTTGAAACATTCTTTAAACCCATTATTAACAATATTTCTGGTGGTCCTAGAGCATTAGCTCAGACTTTAGAAACAATAGATTTATGCACTGCAAAAGCAGCACATCATAAAGAGGCTGTCGATGATTATCTTAAGCAAATGTAGATTTAATCACATTCTATAAGATATAAAAAAGGGTGCATTTAAGCACCCTTTTTAATTCTTAGAAAATATTCTCCAGAATAATTTACATAGAATCAAGCCCAGTATCACAGGCTCCCAATTCACCGGCATCCATTCCACGAGCAAACCATTGCATACGTTCTTGCGAAGAACCATGAGTAAATTGTTCTTTACGTGGAGTACGCCCTGCTTTTTTCATTATGGTGTCATCACCAACTGCAGCAGCCGCTTGTAAAGCTTCTTCAATATCGCCCTGCTCTAACATTTGAGTTCTCTTTTGGGTGTGATTTGCCCATACTCCAGCATAACAATCGGCCTGTAATTCCATTTTAACTTGAATAGCATTACCTTGAACTTTTGAAGCTCGCTGCCTAAATCGTTGAACCTTAGCCGCTGTTCCCGTCAGCGTTTGAATATGATGACCAACTTCATGAGCTAGTACATAGGCAACAGCAAAATCACCTTGGGCACCCATACGCTGTAATTCATTCAGAAAACTCAAATCTAAGTAAACTTTTTGATCACCAGGACAGTAAAAAGGACCCGATGCTGCTTGGCCAGTTCCACATGCCGTAGGAGTCATACCTGTATACAGAACTAGCTTTGGAGCTTTATACTGGTAATCCGCCTGTCTGAAAACGGTATTCCAGGTATCTTCGGTTTCAGCAAGTACGACTGATATAAAATCTTTAATTTTCTCTTCTTGTGCACTTCCACGGTACTCACCACCTTGAGTTTGAGCTTGGCGTTGAGCTTGTGCTTGCTGTTGTTGCATTTGCTGCATTACTTGTCCAGGATCTTGTCCGAGCAAGAATATAGCAACCAAAGCCATAACAATTCCACCACCACCAACAGCGGCACCACGACGCATACCTTTGCCACGACGATCTTCCACATTTGAACTTTTTCTTCTACCTTCCCAACGCATCGCTTAATTCTCCAAACTAACTAGATGTATAAACGAGTAATTTACCATAATTTAGCTATTTCATATGTAGCAAATCTCAATTTATGCCTTTTTATTGAAGTAATTCAGTAGTCTAGCCGTTATCTCAATTGTAAAATACTGTAAACTGCAGCAATAAAAACAAAATAAAATTGAGTGGCCAATTATGAGCAAACTCTGGAGCGAACTGCGAAGAAGGAAAGTCATACGCGTAATCCTGGCGTATGCCGTATTCTCATGGCTATTGCTTCAGGTTGCCGCCATACTCTTCCCGGCCTTTGATGCCCCCTCTTGGTCAATTAGAGCGCTTACTATAGCCTTATTATTGGGTTTACCTATAACCATCATTCTTTCATGGATTTTTGATATTACTCCAGAGGGAATTGTTATTACTGATCAAGATTCACCAAACTCAAGAACTAGTTTTAATTATTCAAAATTAAAAGCCATTAATATTGAAAAACTTGGTCTGAGCAATATTCAGCGTTCCGAATTGAGCGGTAGATCATCTGAACTAGAAATACTCAAAGAAAAAATTCAACAAACTAAATCTGGCCAAGGTGGTGTTGTATTAATAAGTGGTGAATCTGGTCAAGGTAAAACACGCTTAGGTGAAGAGGCGTTACACATTGGAAAAAAAATGGGAATTCTTCCATTAATTGGGCATGCCTATGAAGACCAAGGAGCACCATATATAGTAGCCACTGAAGTGATTGAAGAAATTTCTAGAGTTTTACCGGAGAGTACACTTAGAAACGTTTTAGGCAACTCTGCCGCTGAGATAACACGTTTAGTACCTGACTTGCATAGACTATTTCCCGACATCCCTAAACCGATTGACTTGCCACCAGGCCAACAGCAACGTTTCATGTTCAACGCAGTTTTAGATATGATTATCAGACTTAGTGCAGCAAACCCACTCATCCTACTATTAGATGACTTGCATTGGGCAGACGAGTCTAGTTTTCAATTGCTTGATCATTTTATTCCTCATTTAAATAAGCACCCTATTTTATTTGTTATTACTTTCAGAGACACTGAAATTGATCACGGTGAACCATTTAAAAAAGTTTTGCCAAAACTGCATAAATTACCATTGATTAGCCATATAAATCTTAAGCAATTTAACCTTAAAGAAGTTGAAAGTTTTATAGCACACATCACCGGCAAAACCCCACCCATCGAACTCAGTCAATTGATTTTCAGAGAAACCAATGGAAACGTATTTTTCGTACAATCCGTAATTCAGCAATTAATTGATGAAAATAAACTTTTTGATGAGAACGATAAGTGGCTCACAAAATTTAGCTTGATTAAAAAGCTGGATGTTCCTTATAGCGTTAAGTTAGTAACTGAACAGCGAATTAAAAAACTCAATGAAAGCACTCAAGATACACTACGGGTTGCTGCTGTATTGGGGTATCGTTTTAAAATTAAAGAGCTAGAGAACAGTTGCACAAACAAGGAGGGTATACTCCAAGCTATTGAGGAGGCAGAAGCCGCTAACCTTATTAAATCGGTACATGCAGGACATGGATTACGTTATGAGTTTGTTCATTCACTGACTCGACAAGCTTTACTCACACAAATATCGGCTCCAAGAAAACAAGATCTACATTTTGTTGTTTCGCAAGCAATTGAAAATTCTGACCCACTAAACTTAGATCAAAGAGCAGCTGACATTGCCTATCACTTAATGCAATCAGGTGAACACGCTGATAAAGAACAAACCCTACTTTGGCTTCGTCGCGCAGGTAATCATGCGATGCAGGCGGCAGCTTTTGATGAAGCATTAGATTTTTATGATTCTGCTTTGAAAATAGTAAACAATAAAAACCTAGAGGCAGACTTATTGCATCAAGCAGCAAAAGCCAAACTCAATCTTGGAAACGGCGAAGCGTATTCAGCTAATATGCTACATGCCTTTCTTTTATATAAGACTGAGAAAAACACATCAGGTTTAGCCACTGTATGCAATGAACTGGCCTTTATGATGGCCTGGAATAACCAAGCTAATGAAGCCATCGCTTTTGTTCAATCTGGACTAGAGCTTGTAGGCGATGAAATTTCAGCCGCCAAGTGTGAATTGCTATCAGCTTTGGGAAGCTCACATGGGGTCTCTGATACACCTTTAATAGGACAGCCTTTCCATAATCAAGCAATAGAAATGGCTCAAAAACTAAATAACAAAAA
>CALHVH010000046.1 GCA_938039225.1 uncultured Gammaproteobacteria bacterium | reverse complement strand
CACGATTAATAAAGTCATTGGACCCGACACTAAACTCAATGCGGCCGGGCTTATGCATTGGGCAAAATCCACATTAAATTAAAAAATTATTATGCAAAACAATTTTAAAGCGTATCGAATTCATCAAATTGAAGCAGATGGGAAAAACCAAATTAAAGCACAGTTTGAACAGTTAACCCTTGATGATTTAAGTGCCGGCGATACATTAATAAAAGTTGAGTACTCTTCAATTAATTATAAAGATGCATTAGCAGCAACTGGTAAGGGCCGGATTCTAAGAAGTTTTCCTCTCAATGGCGGAATAGACTTAGCGGGTGAAATAATTTCATCAGAACATTCAGATTTACAAGTAGGGCAAAAAGTTTTAGTAACCGGTTGCGGAATAGGTGAGGAATTTGACGGAGGCTACTCGGAGGTGGCCAGGGTTAAAAGTGAATGGGTAATCCCAATTCCAGAAGGAATGACGACTAAAGATGCCATGGGACTTGGTACCGCTGGGTTTACTGCTGCACTAGCAATTACCAAAATGGAATTAAACAATCAGTCTCCCGGTAATGGAAAAATTATTGTGACTGGATCAACAGGTGGTGTTGGTAGTATGGCAATAAATATGCTTTCGGGTCTTGATTATGAAGTGGTTGCTGTTACAGGAAAAGAAGACCAGTTAGATTACTTGAAAGACATCGGTGCGACTGAAACTTTGTTGCGTCAAACACTGGATTATGGCAAACGTCCTATGGAAAAGGCTTTATATGCTGGGGCTATAGATAATGTGGGTGGTGAGATGCTAACGTATTTAACACGAACCGTTGGTTGGTGGGGTAATATTGCCAGTATAGGTTTAGCAGCTAGTCATGAATTAAATACGACCGTCATGCCTTTTATTCTGAGAGGAATTAATTTACTTGGTATAAACTCAATGGCAACACCAAGAGATTTGCGTTTAAAAGTTTGGAATAGAATTGCAACAGATTTAAAGCCTTTAAAGTTAAATGAAATTGCTTGTCATCATATTGAGTTTTCTGAATTGCCTAAGGCTTTTGATGCGTATATGGAAGGGAAGGTTACCGGTCGTACGGTTGTTAAGGTCTCTTAATAGCGGGTAAAAAAAGAGATTGCCGCGTCATTTAAAAATGACTCGCAATGACCTTCTCGTTTTGCAATGTAGTCATTGTGGACAAAGTACGGCAATCTATGCAACGGTATCCAAATACCCATTCGCTTTTAAATATTCAACAATTCTTTCAGCTGCTTCTTCAGCGGTCATATCAACAGTATTGATAACAATTTCAGGATTTAGTGGTTCCTGATATTCGCTATCGATACCAGTGAAGTTTTTAATTTTTCCTGCTCGTGCTTTTGCGTATAAGCCTTTTACATCACGAGCTTCAGCAACTTCTAAAGGTGTATTTACATGAATCTCAATAAATTCGTTTTCCTCTAATAAAGAGCGAGCAATCTGACGCTCTGCTCTGAAAGGTGAGATGAATGAAACCAGTGTAACTAGGCCAGCGTCTGTCATTAATTTTGCAGTTTCAGATACTCGTCTGATATTTTCAACACGATCAGCATCCGTAAAACCTAAATCTTTGTTCAAACCATGCCTTACATTATCACCATCAAGAATATAGGTATGCCTCCCCATATCAAACAGAATTTTTTCAACATTATTTGCGATTGTTGATTTACCAGAACCAGATAAGCCAGTAAACCAAAGCACGGCTGGTTTTTGGTGTTTTAATTGAGCTCGTTGAGTTTTTTCTACATCTAACTCTTGCCACACAACATTTGCAGCTCTGCGTAGCGAAAAATCTAACATGCCGACGCCAACTGTGGCATTGGTATGTCTATCAATAAGAATAAAGCTACCAGTTGTGCGATTGTTTTTGTAGGTATCAAAAGCAATTGGAGCACTGAGCGAGAGTGTGCAAACACCGACTTCATTTAAGATTAAATTTCGTCCCGGTTCTAAAGATAGATCATTGACATTAACTTTATGCTTTAAACGAGTAATGCTGGCTAATAAATTTTTATTAGTTGATTTAAATAAATATTGCCTTCCAGGGAAAAGTTCCTTTTCACTCATCCACAATAAATGTGCCTGGAATTGATCGGACTGTTCAGCTGGATGATCTTTGCTGCAAATAATATCGCCACGAGAAATATCAATTTCATCTTCTAATGTAATCGTAACGGCTTGATCTTCCTTGGCTTGGTCAAGATTACGGTCATAAGTTATTATTTCCTTTACTGTCGAACGTTTTCCCGAAGGTAAGACAATGATTTCTTCACCTACGTTAACAGTACCAGAAGCAATAGTTCCTGAAAAGCCTCGGAAGTCTAAGTTTGGGCGGTTTACCCATTGCACGGGTAGACGGAAGGGGCTTGTCAACGTGCCTGTATCTACATCGACTGTTTCGAGATGCTCAAGTAGGGCTGGGCCTTGGTACCAACTTGCCCTCTTGGATTTACTAGTGACATTATCACCATCCAGTGCAGACATCGGTATGCAGGTGATATCACTAAAGCCTAAGTCTTTAGAAAATTCACGGAAGTCAGATTCAATTTTATTATGTACATCTTCAGAAAAATCTATGAGGTCCATTTTGTTGATAGCACAAACAATATGACGAATGCCTAGTAATGAAGCTATATATGCATGACGACGGGTTTGTACTTGTACACCATAACGAGCATCAATTAATAAAATGGCTAGATCGGCCGTAGATGCACCAGTCGCCATATTACGAGTATATTGCTCGTGGCCCGGTGTATCTGCGACAATGAATTTACGTTTATCAGTAGAAAAGAAACGATAGGCAACATCAATGGTGATGCCTTGTTCGCGTTCTGCAGCAAGACCATCTACTAGCAATGCAAGGTCAATGTTGTCACCTTGAGTGCCCGATTTTTTACTATCGTTTTCTATGCTAGCAAGTTGGTCTTCATAAATTAACTTGGAGTCATAAAGCAAGCGCCCAATTAAAGTGGATTTGCCATCATCAACTGATCCACAAGTAATAAAACGTAAAAAACTTTTATTTTCTTGAGCATTAAGATATCCAAGAATATCTGTTGCAATTAATTCATCATGATGCGACATTTAGAAATACCCCTCTTCTTTTTTCTTTTCCATAGAGGCGCCAGCATCTGAGTCAATGACTCGGCCTTGTCGTTCTGAGGTTGTGGTTAATAACATTTCTTGGATAACTTCTGGAAGCGTTGTGGCTTCAGATTGGACTGCACCCGTTAGTGGATAGCAACCTAGAGTTCTGAAGCGCACCATTTTTTCTTGAATTACATCATTGGGTCCAATTGGCATACGATCGTCGTCAACCAGTATTAAAACGCCATCTTTTTCAACAACAGGACGGATTTCAGATAAATATAAACTGGGAATTTCAATATTTTCTTTATGTATATATTGCCAAATATCAAGTTCTGTCCAATTTGATAAAGGAAATACTCGCATACTTTCACCTTTGTGTACGCGAGTATTGAATATATTCCATAATTCAGGACGTTGATTTTTTGCATCCCAACGATGTTGTTCAGAGCGGAATGAAAATATACGCTCTTTTGCACGAGATTTTTCTTCATCGCGTCTTGCTCCACCAAATGCAGCGTCAAATTTATATTTGTTTAAGGCCTGTTTTAGCCCTTGCGTTTTCATGATGTCGGTATGCACAGCGGACCCATGAGTAAATGGTCCAACACCAGCGGCTTTGCCTTCGGGGTTGATGTGGACAATTAAATCCATTCCAACTTCTTTTGCACGTCGATCTCTGAATTCAATCATTTCCTTGAACTTCCAGGTAGTATCGACATGCATCAGAGGAAAAGGAGGTTTAGATGGGTAAAACGCTTTTTCGGCCAAATGCAACATTACTGAGCTATCTTTCCCAACGGAATAAAGCATTACAGGGTTTTCGCATTCAGCTGCGACTTCTCGCATTATGTGAATGCTTTCAGCTTCAAGACGTTCAAGATGGGTTAATTGACTCATGCGAGCGATCCAATAGTGTTGATTTAGTAAATTTTTCGCTATTGTAACGCTTAGCGCTTGGCTCGCTTAGAGCTTAGAGGTATATAGATATTCTGAAATGTTGTGTGACAATTTTAAAACCAGATTAGTTTATTAGAGGTATTAGAAACGCTTAGAGATTTTCTCAGTCAAGAGTCCATTTTAATTAAGCGAAATAAGCCATATTGTTAACTAAAATAGTTGATAGACTAATTTATTTGTCTATAATGCGTGATAATATCAATTATTGTTGACAATTTGTAAAAATGACTGATAACTCACTACAATTGACAGCTCAAACCTTAGCAGAGCAAGTTTTTGAATCATTGCAAGAAGCTATTGTTCTGGGCGAGTTCTTGCCTGGCGAAAAGATACGCGAGTCTGAGTTAGCAAAACGTTTCAATACAAGTCGTGGACCTTTACGTGATGCATTACGTCGTTTAGAAGCGCGTCGTCTAGTGACAAATACTCCAAACTCAGGCGCACGAGTAGTCGAGCTGTCCACACAACAACTTATTGAGCTTTATCAGGTACGTGAGGCACTTGAGGGTATGACTTGCCGTCTTGCTGCAAGTCATATGTTGGATGATGAAATACAAGAGTTATCAGACTTATTGGATAAACATCAGCAAGAAATAAAGCAGAAAGATGGGGCAGAGTATTTGAGACAAGAAGGTGATCTAGATTTTCATTTTCGTATTGCGCAGGGTTCAAAAAATGAATTACTACGTACTGCCTTATGTGAAGATCACTATCAATTAATGCGATTATATCGTTATAAGTTCTCCAATCGAAAAGGGCGTCCAAATAAAGCATTAAGCGAGCACAGAATGATTCTAGAAGCGATAAAAGAACGTGATGGTGAGCTTGCCGAGTTACTCATGAGGCGTCACATTCGAAATGCGAGAAAGTCTTTTGAAAAATTCATTAATGAACGAGAAAACCAATTTAAATAAATTGAGAAAAATATGAAAACAGCAGGGCAAAAATTTAGAGAGCTGGTCGCTGATGAAGCGCCCTTACAGGTTGTTGGTACAATTACCGCATTTGCTGCGAGAATGGCTAAAGATGTTGGTCATAAGGCTATCTATCTTTCAGGTGGAGGTGTTGCTGCCAATTCATTAGGCATGCCTGATCTAGGGATTAGTAATTTGGA
>CALHVH010000045.1 GCA_938039225.1 uncultured Gammaproteobacteria bacterium | reverse complement strand
AAAACCGATTGCAACGCATGTGATTGTACCCAGCATGGATATTCGTGAGATTGCTTTACGACATCAACATCATTTACCACGTTCGGTACGTATGTTTATGGCTGGTGCGGGTGGTAGTGATAAAACAACGGGCAGTCAGCTGGTTAGTTATTTATTATTTGATAAACACTTTACGCATGACTTGATTACTTTAGGGTATGAAGATGCTATGCAGCAAAAAGATGTATTACGTGATTTTTTCTACGCGGATGATATTCCAACCTTAGTTGCTCCAGATAGAATCTGTGATCAGCTGAGTCATGCTTATACTTGATTTTACTTCCTCTCCCTTTGGGACGACTACTTGGATGTAGGAGGTAGAACGAAGTTCAGAACTAGAGTCGAGAGTGTTTAGTAGAGGGAAAGTCTAGTGTGGAATCAACTAAAATAACTAAACGTCTCAACATTTACTTAAATTTGTTAGAGACTTAAGAAGAACTCAAAAGGATAATGAAACTTGAGTTTTATTCCCTCTCCCTTTGGGACGACTACATGGATGTAGGAGGTAGAACGAAGTTCGGAACCAGAGTCGAGATGGTTAGGGTGAGGGAGATACACCAGGTTCGGAATCAGAGCCTGAGTATATTAGATTAGAAAAAGACCCACCTTAAAACATTCACATCAACTCAATATCAAAGTCGCTAGTCCTAAGAAAATCATAAACCCAAACACATCAGTTACCGTGGTTAAAACAATATTCCCTGCAAGGGCTGGATCAGTGCCGCGTTTCTTTAAAAACAGTGGAATCACTACACCGGATACAGCCGCAATAAACATATTAATGATTAAGGCTATACCAATAATCACGGCTATCTGAATATCTTGAAACCATACATAGGTGATAAATGCCGTGAGTAGGGCGAGCACTATACTGTTAATTAGACTCACGCCAATTTCTTTACCTAATAACCATCGAGCATTGGAAGATTCTACTTGTCCTAAGGCTAAGCCTCGAACCATCAGTGTGAGTGTTTGACTACCGGCATTACCGCCCATACTAGCCACAATGGGCATTAGTACCGCCAGTGCTACTACTTTATCAATGGTGACTTGGAAGCGATTGATTATCCAAGATGCCAAAATGGCAGTGCCAAGATTTATTAATAGCCACATAACTCGACGTTTGGCCGATGGAATAATCGGACCAAAGACATCTTCCTCTTCATCCAAACCCGCCAAGCTCATGATGTTGTGATCGGCCAAATCACGGATTACGTCAACCACATCATCAATGGTGATACGGCCGATGAGTTTGTTATTGTCATCCACTACGGCGGCTGATACTAAATCGCGCTCTTCAAATAATTTAGCAACCGCGTTTTCATGCATATCCGCTTCAATGGCTTTGGCATCACTGGCCATGATTTCAGCCACTGCGGTTTCAGGGTCATGCGTGAGTAAATCCACCACGCTTAGAGTGCCCATGAATTCGTTATAACGATTCACCACAAATAAGGCATCGGTGTTTTCAGGTAACTCTCCACGTAACCGTAGATAACGTAATACCACATCAAGCTCTACATCCGGTCTAACTGTAACGGTATCCACATTCATCAAACCGCCTGCACTGTCTTCAGGGTACGACAGAACAGCTTCTAAGCGTTGACGGTTTTGTTGGTCTAAGGAAAGCAGAACCTGATTAGTTACACGTTCAGGGATATCTTCAAGAATATCGGCCAGATCATCCACTTCCATGCCATCAAGGGCGGCAAGTAAGTCGGCGTCATCAGTACCAGCAATTAGGCTAGCCCTTAGATCATCATTTACATGTAATAGGGTTTCACCTGCATCTTCGGGGTCAACGATATTCCAAACCACTTCTCGCTCAGCGCGAGGTAATGATTCGATTAGTGAGCCAATTTCAGCAGGATGCAGCGAAGAGAGCATACGACGCACAGGACGTAGAGTGCCGCTATCCAGCGCTTCTCGGAGTGCTTCTAATTGAGTGGTTGGCTCAGTTGGGTGCATGTATGTCTCACTCTTAATTGACGTTTAGGGTGAATTTCACCACAGGTACAGATGAATTAAGTGTGTGCAGTTTAACCCCCAACGACAATGAGGTCTAATGATTTGTTTTATTTAAAGAAAAGCGTTTAGATTGAGAGAAATTTTTCGTTTGTCGCAAGATCTAAGCTATTTTGATTTCTGAGTTCAGAATGCCGAACTAATACTTGTTTAAATTGTTCAGAAAAAATTTCGGTTAAACGTTCAGCTAAATACACTGAGCGGTGATGGCCACCTGTGCAGCCAATAGCTATAGTGAGATAACTTCGATTATTTCGCATGAATTCAGGGATCCAATTACTCAAAAAATGACTGATGTCGTTTAGCATTTTTTGCACCATTTCCTGTGAGTCTAAAAAATCAATCACGGGTTGGTCTAAACCACTGAAACCACGCAAGCTTTGATCCCAATAAGGGTTGGGCAAGCAGCGTACATCAAAAATATACTCGGCATCCACGGGAACGCCGTATTTAAATCCAAAGGATTTGAATTGCAAAGACATGGTGCCCGGCAAGCGCGTATGAATTCGTTTGGCTAATAAATCTCTGAGCTCATGCACATTGGTGCGAGTGGTATCAAATAAAATATCAGCCGAATTGCTCAACGGAGCAAGCATTTCTCTTTCGAGCAAAATTGCATCTTCTAAACTAATTTTATTACTGCTCAAGGGATGGCGGCGACGTGATTCAGAATAACGTTTGATAAGAATTTCATCTTCGGTGGTTAAAAATAAAATTTCTGCATGAATATTGCGTTTTTCCAAATCTTCAACAAATTTTGGGATTGCAGCCAAATCGGTACGTTTATTACGACCATCCAAGCCAATGGCCAAATCTCTATACATCGGATCAGCGGTTAGGTTTAATTGTTCGATTAACTGCGGTAAAAGGGCTGCAGGCATATTATCTATACAGTAATAGCCTAAATCTTCGAGCCGATGTAAGGCTACAGATTTACCTGAGCCTGATAGGCCGCTCACCACAATAATGCGTTTAAGATTATTTAGATCCGTCATAACTAAAAGGTATCATAAAAATAAATAGCACGCTTCTGCAATTCGTGTTTTGACTATTTTTTGTAACTCAAAAAAAAGCGACACTCGAAAGTGCCGCTTTTGGGGACAACTGCTAATTAGCTAAATTAGAGGAGAGGGGTATTACATAACTAAATTATTGAAATATTAAATTTCAGCGAAACGAAGGCGTTTATTAACATCGCGAGCATGATGATCCTTGGTTTTTTCTTTGTGACGTTTGACCTGCCGATCGAGCTTGTCTACTAAGCTGTCAATAGCTGAATACATATTTTGCTCAGTTGAGTCAGCGTAAACTTGAGCTCCAGAAATATTAATGGTGGCTTCAGCCTTGTGGCGAAGTTTTTCCACGGTAAGAATTACATTTACATGAGTTAGTTGGTCAAAGTGTCTTTCTACTCTGCTTATTTTGTTATCAACAAACTCTTTAAGTGCAGGTGTCACATCCACATGATGCCCGGTAAGATTAATTTGCATAGAACTACCTCCGTTTTGCGTTATTGACGACGTTCACTAGAACTTGCAAGACCTAGTGCTTCTCGGTACTTAGCAACAGTACGGCGAGCAACGGGGATATCCTTTTCCTTGAGCATTTGAGCAAGTTTATTGTCGCTCAAAGGTTTAGCAGGATTCTCTGCGTTAATCATTTCAGCAATCAAGCCCTTAATGGCTGTGGCTGAATGTGACTCTCCATCGGCATTTGTGATTTGTGAAGAGAAGAAAAATCGCAGCGGAAACGTGCCTCTTGGTGTTTGCATAAATTTGTTGGCCACCACCCGAGAGATGGTTGACTCGTGCACTGAGAGGACCTCAGCTAACTCACGCATCATCATTGGTTGCATCGCTGTCTCACCATCTTCAAGGAAACCTATCTGACGAGAAACTATCGCTTGGGACAGTTTTACCAAAGTTTCACTACGCATGACAAGCCCTTGAATTAACCAACGAGCTTCCTGTAATTGTTGTTTTAAATCCTCGTTTCCCTTGCCCCTGATGCTTTTTGCATAGTGCTTATTTACGTGGAGTTTAGGCATATTTGACTGATTTATCTCGATCACCCACTCATTTAGGTGTCGTTTAACTACCACATCGGGTACCACATGAAGCGTTTCAGTTTGCGCAAAGCTTGCCGCAGGCCTAGGGTTTAAATTTCGAACAAATTCTATACATTGGGCCAGTTTTGCCTCAGAGGTTCGACATTCTCGGCGTAAAAGCTTGAGTTTGTCTTGGGCCAATAAATCTAAATGTTGCGTGATGATTATCGAAATTTCTTCTAATTCTTTAGGTAGTTTTTTACGTTGAATTTGCAGAGCTAAACTTTCTGCAAGGCTAGTCGCAGCAATTCCAGCTGGTTCACAACTTTGTAGCTCTTTAAGCGCTTTTGAAATTTGTTGTTTACTAACGCTTTCATCAAATGGTTTAACTAACTCTTGAATGTCATTTAATGATTCAATTAAAAGCCCA
>CALHVH010000044.1 GCA_938039225.1 uncultured Gammaproteobacteria bacterium | reverse complement strand
TTATAAAAAGGTTCAACCTTCCATTGCAGAAGCACACTCAATACAATACTTAGACGTAGGACTGTGCTCTAAGCGTTTTGGATTAATCTCTTCTTCACACTCATGGCAATAACCGTAATCATTGTTTTCAATACGTTTGAGTGCGGCGGTAATTTGTTGTAGTTTTAATTGTCGTCGTTGATTGCTTGCTTTAGACATTTCTTGTTGTTGCATGGCATCCATCCTGGATAGTCTTCCCATGCGAGTTTGATCTAACTCTACCGTTTCAGCGGCTTCTTCACCAGTGGCTAATACGCCTTCTAGTTTATTTTGTAAACTTAGTAGGAGTTTTTTATAGTTATTTAAATTTGCTGCCATAAACCATCATAGCAAAAAGCTGTGCAACTAATTAAACTTGCTAAGTGATGTTTCACAACATTACTTAGCAAGCTATTTAGGATTTAGCTAGGAATATTTTATTTAGAGCTCTCCATTTGAGCTTTTTGCTCTTCTGTGAGTACTGCAAAGACTTCTTCATGATGTTGAGCTTTAAGAGTTTCCTTTTCTTCCATTAAACTGACTTTTTGGTCATCTAAGGCAGTTAATTGTTGTGCATAATCAGCACTACTAGAATCTAAAGCGTTGTATTGCTCTTTGAGAGCAGCGATTTGCTCTTGTAAAATTGCGAAGCGTGGCTGATAAGATTCATCAATGGTTGCAATTTGTAAGCTTTGCTCTGGAGTGAGGTTTAGGCCTGCAAATTTTGCAGCATCCTTCTGAGCATGTTCTGCTTTATCCATTTTCGCAGAGTGATTATCAGCATGTACAATGGCAGTTGAAGCAAGAGTCATACTTGTGATTACAGCAAATGTTAGTAATTTCTTATTCATAAAGTCACCTTAATGTTTTCACCCAAATCGGGTACATGCTTAGAGAGGTGTACCAAATATGGTTCACTTTTATATTTTCTGAAAATAGGGAACTTTTATATTGATAAAATTTAATGCTGCAGAGCAAAAGTAGTTTTTAAGCTGAAAAACAAAGAGTTGTAAATATGCAGATAAGTATTTTTGTATTGAGTTTAATAAATATTTTTTTTAAAAAAAACTGCAAAAAAAAACGGTCTTTAAAATAGCGTAAATAATATTTATATGAATAATATTCTGAGTTCTGATTTGAGTAGTTTATTGTAGGCAATGACCAATTAATTGCATATCACCTTGTTTGGTTCTGAATTCTATTTCCTTATAGCCATTTGTACAGAAAGACTCGATTTTTAAACGTTTTTCTAAATTGGTATAGAATTGTTGTTTACGTTCTTCTTGCCTTTGTAATTGTTCTGAAGTGCGTTCTTCCTTTTTGGATTTGTCTGGTCTTTGTCCAGAGCTACGCCTGGCTCCGTCTCTATTACCTTTATGTCCTCTTTTTTCCTTGGCTTTTTTCTTGCTGCGACGCTCCTGTTTGGGATAGGTTTCTGTGTATATAAATTGTTCATTACCTTCAGCGCTAAGACTGGTAGTAAATTCAGCATAGGGCTCAGCTGTTTTTGGTTTTTCTGATTTAGGAGTATTAGCACAGGAAAATAATAGGCTGCATATCAAGAGTGAGCATAAAAATGATGTCTTCTTTATCATGGGAATAGGTCCAACTGAATTCTAGATGAAAAAAATGCACCTAGAACTGAAACTCTAGGTGCTAAGATTGAGGAGAAATATTTATTAATTACGATTTTTACGCTTTGTCCGTCTTTCACTACGTCTAGCTTGTCGCTCAGCTTTTAAAGTTTTTAATTGAGCTAACTGTTCGTTAGTCAAGATTAAAGATTTTTCATGTTTTATTTGGGCTCGAATATCAGCACGTTGGCGATTTAGTTCTGCACTTTGTGCATTCAGAGATTGCATTTGAGCAACATAATTAGAACTTGTGCTATCAAGCGCCTTTTTTTGCTGACGAATGTTTTTACTGTTTTCACGTAAACTGCTTAATCGAGACTGATAAGACTCACGCACAGTTTGCATTTGTGCTTTTTGATCGTCAGTTAAGTTTAGCTTTTGTAATAAGCTTTTATGCATTTTTCCAGACCGATGTTTAGCGGGTCTTTGATTATCTTGATTGTCTGCAAAAGTATTTGATCCAAAGGCAAGTACCGAACTTAAACCAATAAGAATCATGAATTTTGTCATAGTAAGGGTTTTCATAATCGTTTCCTGTTAGCGATGTGTTTTCTACCTTTGTTACTATATAGATTGAGAAAGATATTACCGTCAAGCTTTATGGCTTTATGCCAAGTTTTGTTAAGCTAGCCTGAAGCTGCGTTAAGATAGCGCCTAAAACCATTGGATATTCTAAATTTATGCATAAATATCAAATACTTATAATTGATGACGATCAGTTGCTTTCAGAAATGTTATCTGAGTACTTAGGTGAGGAGGGTTTTGAAACACACTGTGTGTATGATGGATTAGAGGGCCTGAATCAAGCGAATTCTGGCGACTATGACTTAGTAGTGCTTGATGTGATGCTACCTACATTAAATGGTTTCGAAATTTTAAAACGTTTACGTAAAAACTCATCGATACCGGTGTTGATGTTAACCGCGCGTGGTGATGATGTTGATAGAATCGTTGGTTTAGAAATTGGTGCTGATGATTATTTACCAAAACCCTTTAATACCAGAGAATTGGTCGCCAGAATGCGTTCTATTTTACGACGCATAGATAATAAACCTTTATCAAAAGAAGCGGCATGGACATTAGGGGCATTAAAAATTGATATCCAAAATTGGCGAGCCAGTTATAAAAATCAAGAATTTGAACTCACTTCTGCCGAGTTTAGAATCATTGATAAATTGTTTAAACAGAATGGCAATCCAGTTAGTCGAGAAGCATTAACTGAATATGCTCTTGGACGAGCCATGAATGATTTTGAGAGATCCATAGATACGCATGTGAGTAACTTACGGAAAAAAATTTCTGACTTAGGTATTACTGAGTTACAAGTGAAAAGTGTTCGTGGTGTTGGTTACGCGTTGGCAAAAAATATAACAAGTAGTGAAGAAGAATGAAAGGAATTGTTTGGAAAATTTTTATCCCTGTTCTACTCGCTATGGCAAGCCTAGTTTTTTTGAGCTTGCTTTTATTAGCTAATTTTGGTGCACGTTTAAATCAAAACGCTCAACAAAACATACCGCAAATTTATGAACAAGCTAAAGATGCTCTCTTAGACAGTAAAGAGTTAGGCTTACGTACCTGGTTAGAAGAGAATAAAAGTGTGTCAGGTTTAAGAGTCTATATTCTGAACCAAAATGGACAAGATTTACTGAACAGAACATTACCTCCAGCACATGAAATTCTAAGAGGGATGAATCGTGAATTTAGAAACGGCCCTGAAGAGAGAATTGGTCCTAGGCCTAGGCAAAGACAAGAGCGTGGCTTTAGGGATAGAGAAGAAAGAAGAACCGGTCGATACCCATTTCTTCGTAGTGGTACAGAGCGCTATCGTTTTGTATTAGCCAGACCAGCCGGTGGAATGATAGGTGTTTTGAAATCACAGAAAACTTTTTTACCAATTTTCTTAAGTATGATTCTTTTAAGTGCCTTAGTGAGTGCCTTAATTGCAAGAAAAATTAGTCAACCCATACAAAGGTTGCGCCATGGAGTACAAAAAATTTCTTCTGGAAATTTACAGGCAAGAATTTCTAATGATTTAAGTCATAGGCAAGATGAAATTGGCGCATTGGCAACCGATTTTGATGTGATGACAGATAAGCTAAGTGCCTTATTAAACACTCAACAAAAATTACTCAGAGATGTCTCCCATGAACTGCGCTCGCCATTGGCTAGATTACAAGTAGCTTTAGGTTTAGCCGAAAAACGTAATGGGGATGTTCTGACCCCGGAATTACAGCGAATTGAACAAGAAGCTAATATGCTCAATGAAATGATTGGGAAAATTCTTTCTCTAGTGCGTATGAATAATCTTTCTATCGATAATTCTGAATTACAATTCGAGGAATTTGATGTAGTTAACTTATTTAAGCCCTTAGTTGAGAATGCGAATTACGAAGGCCAAGAGAGGCAGGTTTCTGTGAAATTTAATGCTCCTAAATCGCTAATTCTAAAAGTCGTACCAGGCTTATTATCCAGTGCTTTAGAGAATATTCTACGTAATGCTATCAAATTTAGTACTGAAAATTCACAAGTCATATTTAGTGTAGAACAAGCAGAGAATATAGTAATGCTTTCAGTATCTAATAATGGACAGCAAGTCGCTGAATCTGAATTAGAGAAAATTTTTGAGCCATTTTATCGAGTGAGCCAAGCCCGAGAACATGGCCAAGGCTCAGGTGGAATTGGTTTAGCTATTGCTAAGCAAGCAGTCGTGTTGCATGCTGGAAGTATAAAAGCCTTAAATCATGAAAAAGGTTTGCAAGTCCTTATTTGTATTCCGAGCTAGTTTTATTCGTCAGTAAATGGATTAGAAAATTTCTCGTCATTTAAAAATACATCGTCGGTTAAGGTATTTAAAAAAGCCACTAAAGCCGTCATTTCTGCAGCACTTAAATTCAACCGTCTTGGGTTTCCGTTTTGTATC
>CALHVH010000043.1 GCA_938039225.1 uncultured Gammaproteobacteria bacterium | reverse complement strand
TTGAAAATTACACTTTTTGTCACCATATATACATTCTATTCAGGCTAAAATAGCCTCATTAAATTTATCTTGGAACCATCATGGCTGAACCTATCACTTGGCTCGCAGAAAAATACACAAGTATCACTAACTTTTTCACTCGCTCGGAGGCTGAAAGTAAAGCCAAAGGCTGGTTTAAAGGTGGAACCGCTATTTTTCTTATTCTATTTATCATCATGTCTCTCATCATGATGTGGTGGTCACGCGAACCCGACATCTTTTGGGTTACTTCAGAAATTGACGGGAAACCGGTTGTTACTGGTTATTCAACCGTGGATACGGCTATCAAAGTCGCTGAAAAATTACTCGACAAACCAGGTGGCTATTTATCCAATGACAAAATGCCTCCTAGTGTGTTTATGGATAACATTCCAAATTTTGAATACGGCGCCTTAATTACCTTACGTGACTTAGTAAAAATCATGCGTAATGATTATTCTCGTTCGCAATCACAATCCACCGAAGACAAGGATTTAAGTGAAGCCGAACCGGCACTTAATATCAGCAATACCAGCTGGATGATTCCTAGAGCCGAAGGTGAATACAGAGATGCCATCAAGCATTTAGAAAGCTATCGTGAACGTTTAATCGATGACAATGCTCAAGATGGCCAATTCTATGCACGTGCTGACAATCTTAGAGAATGGTTAATCGTGGTTGAAAAGCGCTTAGGCAGTATATCGCAGCGCTTATCTGCAAGCGTTGGACAAGACCGTGTCAATACTGACTTAGATGGCGATAGAAACGCTGTTAACTCAACGGATAGACCCGATATTATTTCAGTCAAAACACCTTGGTTAGAAATTGATGATGAGTTCTATGAAGCACGCGGTACAGCTTGGGCTCTTTTGCACTTTTTAAGAGCCGCGGAATTCGATTTTGCTCAAGTCCTTGAAGATAAAAGAGCCACTCCTGGCCTACGACAAATAATTAACGAATTAGAATCCAGCTTGGAACCACTGGGCAGTCCCATGGTCTTAAATGGTGGCGGTTATGGCTTTACCGCTAACCACTCACTCGTTATGGCTTCTTATTTATCACGGGCAAACTCTGCAGTGATTAATCTTAGGGAGTTACTGGATCAAGGTTAATGTTTAGAAATATTTCATCCAAAATTCTTTCTAGTAAAAAAGCTTTTCCAAATTTTTTGGTTAAGCTTTTTTTATGCGCTTTCTCAATTCTGGGCGCGTCGTTTTATTTACAGGCCCATGAACTAGATCGTTTACATGAACACTTAGAAAACAACTTCTACCGCGCTACTCCTCGTGCGATTCAAATTCGTTTTACAGCCCCTAAAATTGCTGGCGATGCCATTCAAGTTGTAACACGCTTTCAAGCCACTAGAGGAAATTACACCGAAATAGCAGCTGAAATTTCGTGGTCTGGCACATCCAATGATAATGAGTATGCTGACCTACAGGCTTTTTCTGATACTGGCGAGCTCATGTCATTAAAAAGAACAGGACAAAAAAAATGGCGTTTGAATACCGCAATTGGACAATGGTATGAAATACATTACTTTATACAACCCAATAACAATGCAAACCAAGCCAGTACTCAATATCGAGCTATTTTAAACAAAGGTGTATTCCATGGAGCCGGTCGACTGTTCCTGCTACTACCCAACGATAAAATGAATGAGTTACTCAATGTAAATATTCAATGGCAAGAGTTTGAGAGAATCAATTGGCAAACCGTACAAGCCGTAGCGGCAAATCCACAAAAAGACAAATATGAAGTCATTAGTAAAAGTGGCTTATTAAGTTCAGTATTCATGGCGGGTGATTTTGACCTACATGAAGCATTAACTCCCTATGGAATAGTACGCGTCGCTATGCAAAAAAGCGATTGGCGCTTTACTGATGAAGAGTTCTCTTCCTTAGCAAGAAAAATTGTGCAAAGTGAGCGCGAATTTTTCAATGTTGATATTAATCCAGATGCAGAACCCTTTCTCATAAGCTTACTTGAAGTTGATAGGAACCTAAACGGCATTTCAATCAGTGGTACCAGTCTACATAATAGTTTTGCGATGTTCGCCAGCCCAAAAGCACAACTCATGCAAACCGACTTTGGAGAAGCTAACACTACAATTGGTTTTGTCTTAGCTCATGAAATGATGCATCAATGGATTGGTACACACTTACAAACCAGTGAAAAGCCTGAAGCTTTAGGTTACTGGTTTACCGAGGGTTTTACAGAATATTTAAGTTTACAAGTACTGTATCAACATAACCTCATCGCCTTGCCTACTTATATAGATATGCTGAATGGCTTTATACGAAACTATTGGTTAAGCCCACATCGAAACCTTAGCAATAGAAGCGTAGCCAGAAATTTCTGGAGCGATGCTGGAATTCAAAAAATCCCCTATTTACGTGGCTTTTTAATTGCACTCAGCACGGATCAAAGTATGCGACTTAGAAGCAATCTTCGTTTGCAAGGTTTGCTACAAAAAATGTTAAATCAAAGCGATGGCATGTCGACAAACACGACCATTACCAATAGGGCCCTGCTGTTTAATTTGGAAAAACATATTGGCAAAGAGCATGCTGATCACTTGTTCGATGTAATTCATAATGGCGACACTATTGAACTGGATTTAGAACTATTAAACCCATGCCTAAAAATTCAAAACATACAATTTGGCGATTACGACCCAGGGTTCGACTTAGATAAAAGCGAAGTAAATATGGTGGTAAGTGATTTAAGTGTAAGTGCTGCTGCGTACAAAGCGGGCTTACGTAACGGTGATGAAATCGCAGGCTGGTCTATTTCGCCTAATCCGCGTGAAAAAGCCAGTGTCTCAATTTATATAGACAAACGCGGCGGCGTTAAAACCTTTGACTTTTTTCCAGTAGACATTACCACGGCCGTTCCGCAAGCGGTATTAATAAATAGTGAGAACTGTGACTCAATTTTGTGATTTGCATCACAGTAGTTTTTTGCGCTTATGGTAGTATTTATTGGTTAAAAGCAATCCAGGGTAGGATTATTTACAAGATAAATATTAATTTTAAAAATAAAATTAATGCGTTTTACTCACGCATGTGTATTTTTTGCGGCCTACTCTTAATCACTTTTCTTACCACCCCCGTCCAAGCCGCTACCTTCTCTTACGATAATACTGGCCAGCCTGGCACCTTAGATACTAATGTCTCTTGTACGGATCCTGACGGTGGCGCTGGCGCTGCGGTTGCCAATATTGAAAGAACGTTTAACGTAGATACGCACTTTATTATTAATGATTTAGATGTCGGGTTTAACGTAACTCACACTTGGCGTGGCGACGTTGAACTCACTCTCATTTCACCCTTGGGCACATCAGTTATATTATTGATTCCGGACACAACAGGAACTGGCAGTGAGGACAATTGGGATTTAGCGCTTGATGATGCGGCGGCTGGTCCAGCCGATAACGATATTGCTGATACAACAGCTGCCCCAAATTTTGCAGCGGATAGAAGTGGCCAGCCGGATAATCCTTTGAGCGCTTTCAACAATGAAAATGCGTTTGGCACTTGGACCATTCGCATGTGTGATAAGTACCCGACCAGTGATAATGGCACTTATAATTTTTCCCAACTACTCTTTGATGGCAATCCAATTGCTGATTTAGCCATTAATAAAGTTTCCAGCTCGGCAACTTACACACCTGGCTTAGTTATGACTTATACCTTAACCGTCACAAATAATGGGCCAGAAAATGCGAGTGGAATAACCGTCGCCGATAACTTGCCCAGCGGCCTGACTTTAAATTCACCAGTCACTTGCAGCGCTATTGGCAGTGCAAGTTGTGGTGGTACAGCTACCTATGGTGTTACCGGCGGGACCGGTTTCAGCGATACAGCGGCTAGCGTTGATGCTGGGCCCGGAAATTCTTTAACCTACACGGTGGAAGTCTTGCCCTCTACTAATATGGCAGATTATTAACACTTAGCAACACAATTATTCACTCAATAGAATAAAATACCGACCTTGTTTTAACGAATTCATTAAGGTCTAAGATGCCAACTACATTCTCATCGTTCCAACCTCCTATTCGCACTTTGATGGGCCCTGGCCCTTCGGATGTGCATCCTCGCATTCTTGAGGCGACCAGTCGTTCAACTATTGGTCATCTTGACCCTGAATTC
>CALHVH010000042.1 GCA_938039225.1 uncultured Gammaproteobacteria bacterium | reverse complement strand
GACATTTCTAAGATCGTGATTTTTTCTTCTGAGAGTAAACCGGTGATATCGCGGATCAAATTTTTTCGATCATAGGCTTCAATGGCTATATCAATAATAAAATTATTCTTACTATCGGTATCGTTCCAGGATACATCAAACACTCGTTCTGGGCGTTTATCCAATAAATTTTGTAGATTCTTACAATTGGCCCTGTGTATTGTTATGCCTTTGCCTTGGGTAATGTAGCCCACAATAGCTTCTGGTGGTACGGGTTTACAACATTGAGCAGGATTCGTGAGTAAGTCATCTACTCCTGAAATTGCAATTTGACTTGAACTTCTTTGTGGCTTGGTTCGGCGTTTTAAAATGAAGTCATTTTCAGATTCATTTTCGTCTTCCAGGTCTTTAATAAAACTACTGGTGACATCACCAATGGTTAAGGCACCTGCTCCTAGTGAAATACATAAGGCATGATAATTTGGGAAGCCGTGTTTATTAGCCAATGCGTCGGGTTCGGTATTTTCAACGCCAAGACGTGATAATTCTCTTTCTAAAAGTTGTTTGCCAGCTTTTAGGTTTTGATCTTGGTCTTGTAAACGAAACCACGAACGGATTTTTTCTCTAGAACGGGATGAGGCGATATAGCCCATGCCATCAATCAACCAATCTCTACTGGGTTTACTTTCTTTGCTGGTTAAAATTTCGATACGGTCGCCATTTTGTATTTTATAAGTCAATGGAACAATTTTTCCATTCACTAAAGCACCACGGCAACGATGACCAACCTCAGTGTGAATGTGGTAAGCAAAATCTAAGGGAGTGCTGCCAGCGCTCATGTCAACCACATCGCCACGAGGGCTTACCGCATACACTCGGTCTTCAAATAAGGTTTCACGAAAACGATGAATAAAATCCTCATCTTTACGTGTACCTTGTGACTCACCCTCATGTTTGCTTTCAAGAACATGTCGCAGCCAATTAATTTTTTCATCCAATCCAGATTGTTGGGCACCTTCTTTATAACGCCAGTGTGCAGCGACCCCAAGTTCGGAATTGTCATGCATTTCTTGGCTTCGTATTTGAATTTCAACAACCTTGTTCTCGGGCCCAAAAACGGCTGTATGAATGGATTGATAGTTATTAGCTTTGGGGTTTGCCACGTAGTCATCAAACTCGCTAGGTACATACTTCCATCGGTTATGCACAATGCCTAAAGCCGTATAACAACCAGTGATATCTTCGGTGATAATGCGTACTGCACGAATATCGAAAAGACTTTCGATGCTGCTGGACTTACGCTGCATTTTCTTCCAAATACTGTAAATATGTTTAGGACGACCCTGAATGTCGGCTTGAATATTTTCGGCCGTCATCATGTCTTTTAGTGTTTGTTTGAAGTTTTCAATATAAGTTTCGCGTTCTGAACGTTTTGAACTTAACCACTTTGCAATGTCTTTATATTGTTGTGGCTCTAAATATCGAAAAGATAGATCTTCCAGTTCCCATTTTAATTGCCAAATACCTAAACGATTGGCCAGTGGGGCGAAAACTTCACTGGTCTCTTGCGCAAGTCGGCGTCTTTCGCTTTCTGTAGCGTTTTTGCTTTCACGTAATCTGTGTAATTGCTGAGCTAATCGTACCAGTACCAAACGAATGTCATCAACAATCGCAAGCAGAAGTTTTCTTAAGCCTTCGGCTTGTTTAGGAGATAAGCCATCTTGTTCATTCAAATCCTCAAAATGACTAAAACTATCCAGTTTGCCTAAGTCATTAACCAGTTCTTTAATTTCGCGAGAAAATTTCTTTTGTATTTGTTCAAGGCTGATAGCTTGTATATGCACTAAAGAGGACAGTATGGCGCTACAGCGAATGTTTTCTGGCATTTCTAAAGCGTGCAAAATATCAGCAACTGCAATTCCTTCATGCAGCAGCGACCGTTTTTTTTCATCAGTTTCAATTTCAATTTGAGACTGACTTAACGCTATGGCCTTGGTTAAGAATAAGTTGTTATCTTTAGCAGTCAATTGGGGTCTTTTTCAATTAGGTAAAAAATAAGCATAAAATTGTGAACTCACAAGGAATTGTATCGCTCTAAGGGTGAGTTTGATGCAGTTTATAGGTATCATACGCGTAGTTTTTAATGAATTAAATTTAATCCGTTTTTTTAGAATAATTAATTGACCTTGATGGGGTATATTTTATGCAATTTTCATTACCGAAAAGTATTCTTGCAGTCGTTTTTTCTAGTTTGTTTATGTCTTCATTGTTTGCCAATTCGGCCGAAATTAGTTTGAACAGCAATACTTTCAAATTACAGGGTGATTTTGAACTTGGTAATAACGGCATAGTCATTGAGGCATCTGGCTTACATAACCAAGATCGTGGCAATGTCTTAGGTGTTGCTGGTTTATTATTTGGAGATGCGGGAAGCGAAGGTTTGAATGCGGGTATTGGATTAAAGCTTGCTTATCTTGACCCTGACTTCACTCAAGAAATTGAATGCCCTGACACTTCGGTTTGTACAACAGAATTTATAACTCGAAATCTTGATGGCGGGGCAGCATTACCAATTGGCGGCAAAGTAACTTATGTACCAGCGGCATATAACCGCGTAAATGCACGTGCCTATGTATGGTACGCACCGGATGTCTTGTCATTTGATAAGATGACTAAATATCAAGAAATTGGGGCTGATGTCGGCTTTAATGTAACTCGCAATGCAGATGTATTTGTTGGTTATCGTAATGTGAAAGGTAAATTTAAAGGCAACGACGTCTTTTCTTCCGCTACTAGCACTATTGATACAGGTTTGCATTTTGGTATACGTGGTAGGTTTTAATTTATAAAATTTAGAATAAGTTTAAATTAATAAGGTTTAGGGTTTATGGCAGGTCATAGTAAGTGGGCTAATATTCAGCATCGTAAAGGTGCACAAGATAAGAAACGTTCAAAGGTATTTACACGCCTTATACGAGAAGTGGTTGTGGCTGCAAAAATGGGTGGCAGTGACCCTGATGCGAATCCTCGTTTGCGATTAGCATTAACCAAAGCGCGTTCTAATAGTGTGCCTAAAGATAGTATCGAGCGTGCGGTTAAGCGTGGCGCAGGAGAACTTGAAGGTGATGATTACGAAGAAATTCGTTATGAAGGCTATGGTCCTGGTGGCGCTGCTGTGATGGTTGATTGTTTAAGTGATAATCGCAATCGTACTGTTGCTGATGTACGTCATGCCTTTACTAAATATAATGGTCAACTTGGCACTGATGGTTCAGTGTCTTTTATGTTTACTCATGAAGGTGTTATTACTTTTGCTCCTGGAGCTGATGAAGATGTCATTATGGAAGTGGCTTTAGAAGCTGGTGCGGAAGACGTAATAACTAATGACGATACGAGTATTGAGGTAATAACCGAATCAGGAACCTTTGCAACTGTGGTTGAAGCACTTGAAGCTAAAGGTTTAGAGCCTGTAAATTCTGAGGTGACTTATAGGCCTTCCAATAAGGCCGAATTAGACGATAAGAAATCAGAAAGCATGATGAAAATGCTAGAAAGACTTGAAGAATTGGATGATGTTCAAGAGGTTTATACCAACGCCGAGTTTTCAGAAGCGTTTATGGCTACTTTGCAGCAAGACGAAGACTAAGATATTAATGTCAACTAATGCACCAGTGCAGCGAATACTTGGGATAGACCCAGGCTCGCTGATCACTGGAATTGGCATTATTGATGCACAAGGCGATCGTATTAAGCATGTCTATCATCAGGCTGTGCGTAGTAACTCCAAAGATGCTTTCCCAGAACGCTTACGTAATATTTTCAATAGTGTTCAAGAAATTGTAAAAACTTATCAGCCAACTCAGATTGCAATTGAACAAGTCTTCATGCATAAAAATGCTGATAGTGCCTTAAAATTAGGACAGGCCAGGGCAGCTGCTATGAGTGCTACCTTCCATGCCAATATCCCAGTGCATGAATACTCTGCAAAGTTAATTAAGCAGGCAGTCGTTGGTAAAGGGGCTGCAGCAAAAAAGCAGGTTCAGCACATGGTTGGGTTTTTATTAAATATTACTGAGCCCTTACAAGAAGATGCTGCAGATGCTTTGGCCGTAGCAATTTGCCATTCAAGTTTGCTGAATACCTCGCAAATACTTAATGTCAATATATCAACCACCAAATCAACCATAAGGAAACGACGCCGATGATCGGTTTTTTACGCGGCAAAATTTTACTTAAGCAGCCTCCACGTTTGTTATTGGATGTTAATGGCGTGGGCTACGAAGTAGACGCAACTATGTCTACTTTTTATGGACTGCCTGAAGTGGGTCAAGAAACCCAGCTTTATACTCACTTAGCGGTTTCAGAGAATTCGCAAACCTTATATGGTTTTTCCAGTGCTGCTGAAAAAGAAATGTTCCGTCAACTAATTAAAGTCTCAGGAATTGGTTCACGCTCTGCCCTTACTATCCTTTCAGGAATAAGCGTGCAAGACTTTATCTACTGTGTACAAAATGAAGATGCAGCCACATTAGTCCGTTTACCAGGAATCGGTAAGAAGACAGCTGAGCGTTTAATTATAGAAATGCGTGATCGAATCAGTATTGAAAACGTTGTTGGCAAAACCGGTGAGCCTATCAGTGTTGAACCTCAAGCTAGTAGCCCAAGAAAAGAAGCCACCGATGCCTTATTAGCCTTGGGCTACAAATTGCCTGAGGTGACCCGCTTGATTAAAACGATTAGTTCAGATGATGCATTAAGTACTGAAGAAATCATCCGACTTGCATTACAATCTTCAGTTAAAAAGTAAACTTTTTAAATATAAAAATTAGGAATACTGAGTGAGCGACCAATTTCTTGATGCAAATCGATTAATAACCTCTGAGCCCTTAAAAGGTGATGAAGCGGTTGATCGTGCTATTCGACCAAAGAAACTTGCGGATTATGTTGGCCAGCCAGCGGTTCGTGAGCAGATGGAAATCTTCATTCAAGCGGCCAAACAACGTCAAGAAGAGTTAGATCATACTCTCATCTTTGGTCCTCCTGGTTTGGGTAAAACAACCTTGGCACACATTATTGCCAATGAAATGGGAGTGGGTCTAAAACAGACCTCGGGTCCAGTACTTGAAAGAGCCGGCGATTTGGCCGCCTTACTTACTAATCTAGAAGAAAACGATGTCTTGTTTGTAGACGAAATTCATAGACTCAGCCCCGTGGTAGAAGAAGTGTTATATCCTGCAATGGAAGATTTCCAATTGGATATCATGATTGGCGAAGGTCCAGCAGCACGATCGATTAAATTAGATTTAAAACCTTTCACCTTGGTGGGAGCAACTACGCGAGCTGGTTTATTAACTTCACCATTGCGTGATCGTTTTGGAATCGTACAAAGACTCGAATTTTATAATGTAGATGATCTCACCAATATAGTGCAACGCTCTGCAAATATCTTAAATCTCAAAACCGAAGCATCCGGTGCCAGACAAATTGCGATACGTTCTCGGGGTACACCTAGGATTGCAAATAGACTATTACGACGAGTGCGTGATTATGCCGAAGTAAAAAGTGATGGAATTATCACCGATCGTATTGCCTCTGCGGCCATGGATATGTTGGAAGTTGATCCGCATGGTTTGGATCAAATGGATAGAAAAATGCTCTTAGCAATTATGCAAAAATTTGACGGCGGCCCTGTTGGGATTGATAGTTTGTCTGCTGCTGTTGGAGAAGAACGCGGTACGCTTGAAGATGTGATTGAACCCTACTTGATACAGCAAGGTTTTATTATGCGTACAGCCAGAGGGCGTTTAGCGACTCGACACGCTTATTTGCATTTTGGATTGGATGTACCAAAGTCTTTGCAGAGTAAAAACTCTGTTAATGATGATTTATTTGCTGAAAATTAAGTTAAATTAATCACTAAATGTTCATAAGAACTTCATATAAGTTATTGATAATTATGATTAAAGAAACTGATTAAAAACTTAAAGTGAATTCTACATTAGGAAGACAGGAATTTTTCAGAGATTAAGTTAATAGAGCAAATTAACAACAAAATAAAAACTATGAATCAACCCCATACGTTCAAAATTCGCGTTTACTATGAAGACACCGATGCTGGTGGAGTGGTTTATCATTCAAATTATTTAAACTTTACTGAGCGTGCTCGCAGCGAGATGTTACGTGATATTGGAGCAGATCAAACGGCCTTACGTTTACAAGATAGTTTGATATTTGTAGTCGGTAAAATTGAGTGTAGATTCATTAAGCCAGCTATCTTGGATGATGAGTTACTTATACAAACGGTTACAACAAGTGCTGGAAAAGTATCCATGACGTTCTCGCAGAAAGTTTTTAGGGGTGAGGAATTGTTATTCACCGCTGATGTCAAAGCAGGAAGCGTGGATGCTCACACTTTTAAACCCAAGCCAATGCCAAAAGCGTTGCAAGAGAAATTGAAGTCTTAATATTTGAAAAATTAAACGTACTAAAATAATTTAAAAGGTTTGCCATGCATAATGAACTAAGTCCAATTCGACTCTTTCTTGAGGCCAGTACAACAGTACAGCTGGTCATGATTCTACTTTTATTGGCATCGGTGTTGTCACTGGGTATTATCTGGAAAAAATATCGCACCATTAAAACAGCGGTAGCAAGTGCTGATAAATTCGAGAAATTATTTTGGGCAGGTGGAGACCTAACGCAAATCTTAGAAACCACAAAGAACGATGCCAAAATAGGTATGGTGGGTTTGTTTCATGCTGGCTTTACAGAATTCTCTAGGCTTTCCAAACAGGGCGTTTCTGCTGAACAACTAATTGATGCAACTCGTCGTTCAATGCAAGTTGAGCGTTTACGTGAAATTGATCGATTAGAGAGTAATCTCGCGACCTTGGCTACCGTAGGTTCAACCAGTCCTTACGTGGGTCTGTTTGGTACCGTTTGGGGAATCATGGGCGCCTTCATTGCTTTGGCCAGTGTTAAAAACCCAACCCTAGCCGATGTAGCGCCGAGTATTGCTGAGGCTTTGATTGCTACGGCCATGGGCTTGGTTGCAGCGATTCCGGCTGTTATTGCCTATAACCGTTTTGCCGACAAAGTGGATCGCTTAGAGACTCGTTACCAAACCTTTATGGAAGAGTTTGCTTCTATTTTGCAACGCCACGCATTCAAAAAGGATAGCTAAGAGTGGAAGCCGGACAAAAGAAACGTCGCTTAATGGGTGAAATCAATGTGGTGCCTTACATTGATGTGATGCTTGTTTTGCTCATCATATTTATGATTACTACGCCCTTGTTAACCACCGGTGTAGAAGTGGATTTGCCTCAGGCAGATGCCAATGCGATAGATACTGAAGCTACTGAAAACGGAATATTAACCTTAACCATTGATGCCGCTGGTCTTTACTACTTAAGTCTGGGTGATTCGGAAGAAGCCATTGATGAGCAAACGGTGCGTTTAAGGACTGCAGCTGCTTTGCGTCGCAATCCCCAACTGCCAGTATTTGTACGTGCTGATAAATCAGTACCTTCGGGTGATTTAGTGTATGCCATGGTTATTTTGCAGGCGGCTGGTGCCCCTAAAGTTGGCATCATGACTGAGCCGCCTGAGGAAGGTTAAGTAGTTTATGAAGTTTATAAAAGAAAACTGGTCAGCAATTCTTTTTACCATATTGGTGCATGCGGTTGTGCTTGCGTTATTTGCCGTTAATATAAATTTTAATAGAACTATCACTAAGCCGGCTAAAACACCGATTGTTCAAGCCCAAGTTATTAACGGTGCTGCCATTGATGCTGAAGTTAAACGCCAAGAAAAACTTGAGCAAGATAAATTAGATGCTGAGATGAAGCGTCAAAAGGATTTAGAAGATAAAGCGCTGCAGGCACAAAAACAAAGAGAAGCCGAAGAGAAACGTTTAGCCGTCCTAGAAGAGCAACGCAAAAAACAAGAGGCTGAAGATAAAAAGCGACAGCAAGAATTAGCCGAAAAAGAAAAACAGGCTAAATTAGAAGCCCAAAAGAAAGCCGATGCTGAGAAAAAGAAATTAGCTGAACTTGAGAAAAAACGTAAAGCTGAAGAAACTCGCTTAGAAAACATTAAAAAAGAACAAGCTGAAACCAAAAAGAAAGCAGCAGAAGAAGAAGCTAAACGGCTTGCAGCAGCTGCAGCTAAAAAGAAGGCCGAAGAAGAGGCTAAGATAAAAGCTGAAGCAGAAGCCAAAAAGAAAGCTGAAGAACTTGCGGCTAAAAAGAAAAAAGAGGCAGAAGCAAAACGTTTAGCCGAAGAAGCTGAAGCCAAGCGACTTAAAGCGGAGCAAGATCGTTTATTGGCAGAAATGGCCGGTGAGGAAAATTTTAATGAGGCGGTTAATTCAGGAGCGATGAATCGCTATATCTTAGCGATTTCTCAAACTATTGAACGAAACTGGAGAAAACCACCCAGTGCCCCAGAGAACTTAAAATGTATTTTGAATGTAAAACAACTTCCCGGTGGAGATGTGGCACAATTATCTTTTGGAACTTGTAATGCCGACGATGTGACTAAAGACTCAATTGAACAAGCGGTTTTTAAAGCCTCACCATTACCAGAGCCTGAGGACCCTAGTTTATTTGCACGTGATTTAGAAGTAATATTTGAACCTGAAAGTTAAACCCGAGATTAACTCATGAAAAGCACAAAATTTAATGTATTTAAAATTGTTTTATTAAGCCTTGCGTTTGGCCTGGTCAATGCGATGTCCGCTGCTAAATTGATTATCCCAATTACAGATTCTGTGGATGAAGCAAGCCCAATTGCTGTTATACCCTTTGAATATGTAGGCACTAACGCTGCACCTTATGATTTTGCCGAAGTCATTGCTGCCGATTTACAAAGCTCTGGTGAGTTTGATCCTATGTCACGTGCCGATATGGTGGTACAACCTGGTGATAGTGCCATATTTAATTACAGTGATTGGCGTTTATTGGGTGCGGATGTGGTGGTAACTGGCAAGTATTTTGAGACCTCTCCGGGCCAATACAATTTGGTTATGGATGCTTATGACACTGTGCGTACCAAAAAGATAATTACCTATAGCCTGCCAGTTAATTCACAAAACCTACGTGCGTCTGCACATCACTTAAGTGATGTTATTTATGAAAAACTCACTGGAGTAAAAGGGGTTTTCTCAACCCGTGTGGCTTACATCAATGTGGTTGGTGGTTTTAATAATAAAACCTATGAGCTAATTGTGTCTGACGTTGATGGTGAAAACCAAGCCGTTGTGGCACGCTCGCGAGCTCCACTAATGTCTCCAGCTTGGTCTCCAGATGGAAGACAAATTGCTTATGTATCCTTTGAAAGTGATAACTCTGAAATTTTCATTCAAGATTTATCTACCGGTTCACGTCGTTCGGTATCCAATAAAGAGGGTATTAATTCCTCACCCGCGTTTTCTCCAGACGGTAAATCATTGGCTTTGACCATGTCACGCGGTACAGGCAACTTAGATGTATACGTTATGGATTTAGTCAGTGGTCGTGTTAAGCGTATTACAGATTCACGAGCTATTGATACTGAAGCTAACTGGAGTGCCGATGGCCAGAGTATTTTCTTTACTTCAGACAGAGCAGGACAACCGCAGATTTATAAAGTGTCAAAAAATGGCGGCACAGCTAAACGCGTCAGTTTTGTTGGTAAATACAACGCTAGACCACGTGTGTCTGCCGATGGTAAAAATCTAGCGGTTGTGCATGTGGATCAAGGTGCTTATCAAATTGCCTTGGTTAATCATAAAAATGGTCAAATACTCAATTTAACCGATGGTTCTTTGGATGAGGCGCCTAGTGTTTCACCTAATGGACGTATAGTTATATACGCCACCACACGTGGTGGAAAAGGGGTGTTGGCAACGGTGGCTGCGGATGGTCGCTCTAAACCCACGTACCTACCTGCGGAAGGTGATGTACGTGAGCCGGCTTGGTCCCCTTTTAGATAGTATGTTTTATGGGCAGATTAGATGGAACAAATCAATGCTTTAGCACTCTTAAAGAATGTAAAAAAATGTTACACTAAGAAATAAACTTGAACAAATTCATAATTTTATAAAAAACCTAATGATAATAATCGGAGTTTTCAATGAACCAATTAACAATTAAAAAGTTTTTATCTAATCTGGCGTTAATCGCTGCAGCATTGGCTTTAAGTGCTTGTCAATCGGCTGTTGGAACTGCTGGTGGTAATGGCGGAGCTTCACAAAAAGCCAGTCAGGCAGCTAGTCAAAGTCCAACACTAGACACTCCAGATGTCCCAGAAGTTGTTCGAGTAGACGAGCCAGTGGTGGATACAACTGCAGTACAACCTGATACTACTGGTGATGGTGAAGTTTTAGATGAGAATGGTAATTTAATGGGTTGGATGCGAAATGGTGAGTTTGTTCCAAATCCTGATTATCCTGGACTAGGAGCTCCGAGCGTTGATTTATTGTCGCAAACGATTTTGTATTTTGACTTTGACCAAAGTGGCGTAAAAGATCAATATCGTGATGTATTAGCGGCGCATGCAGAGTATCTGGCTTCAAACCCTGGATTGAGTCTGCGTATTGAAGGGCATGCTGATGAACGTGGTTCACGTGAATACAATATCGGTTTAGGAGAGCGTCGTGCTCAAGCCGTTAAACGAGCATTACTCTTAAATGGTGTTTCTGCAGCCACTTTAAAAACGGTTAGTTTTGGTGAAGAAAAGCCACGCGTGCAAGGTTCAAGTGAATCTTCATGGGCTGAAAATCGTCGCGTAGAATTGGTATACCGTTAAGCATAATTAAGTCTAACA
>CALHVH010000041.1 GCA_938039225.1 uncultured Gammaproteobacteria bacterium | reverse complement strand
TCTCAATTCCCTTCTTGTGATGTAACTACCGGTCGTGGTAAAAAGCGAACAACAGTGACTAATGAAAGAATTTGTGTAGAAATTTCTGGCGGTGGTGAAGCTGTATTATCTACTGTGCCATCAGGTACGGGTTCTTCAGCTTCCTTAACTGTTGATGGTACCAGCGTTTCAACAGCATCAACCTCAAACACCGGTAATGTGACTGCAAGCACTTATTTCATGGGTACTGCTGAAGCCACTGACTCAGGTGCAAACGGCAAAGTTTGTATTATTGATCGTGGTAATATTTCTTTTGCAGATAAAATCAATAACTGCGGAGCTTCTGGCGGTGTTGGTGCGGTTGTTATTAATAACGATGCTGCAGATGGCGCTGTCAATATGGATATAAGCGGTGTAACTACTAACATTCCAGCAGTAGGTGCCGCCTTAGCTGACCGCTCAACTATTGTTGGTGCATCAACGGCAACTATTGAAAGTGGCTCTGGTGATTACGCCGTATTCTCTGGTACATCAATGGCAACGCCTACCGTTGCTGGTGCAGCGGCCTTAGTATGGTCGAACCATCCTGATTGTACTGGTGAAGAAATCCGTGCCGCTTTAAAAGCTAGTGCACAAGATATTGGTCCTGCAGGACGTGATGTTGATTTTGGTTATGGTATTGCTAAAGCCAAAGACGCTTCCGACTACTTAACAGCTAATCCTTGTGGCGACGGTGGTCCAATTGATCCACCTCCACCGCCTCCTGCAGACGCTACGTTAAGCGGTTCGCGTTCTAAAGGTAATCGTCAAGCTAACCTATCTTGGTCTGGTTTGAATGGATCAAGTGTTGATGTATACCGTGATGGTTCTGCATCTTCTACTGCCAATGATGGTTCAGCTTCTTACAGTGTAACTAAAGGCGTTTCAGTTACATTCCAAGTATGCGAATCTGGAACAACTACTTGTACCAATGAAATTACTCTATAATTTCTTAGCGTGATTTTAGTCTTAAAAATGCCCCTTAATTGGGGCATTTTTTTGGTCTACTGTTTAGTAGTATATTTCTATTTAGTATTTAGTTTAGTAACAGCCTGCCATGAACCAGATGGCGGCGAATCAATTAAACTTTCACAACGCTCTTTATAGTAATGATAAAGTTTTACATCAGGGTGCTGAGTGCCGAGTTGTGAAAATTTTTCTTTAGCCTGTTTCCAATTTTTTTTACGGTATAAGTCTAAAGCCTGGGCATGCTGCTCCAGTTCAAAAGCCAAATTTTCGGTTAACTCACTAACTAAACACACTGGTTCATAAATTGTGACCGCTTCTTGTTTGCCTTTAACTTTTACTTTATCAACTTCACGCATTGTGTACAGAGTGCTTAATTTTTTTGTGCCTTCACTGAGTAAAATTGCACAACCATAATGTTTTGTCAGACCCTCTAAACGCGAAGCTAAATTTACGTTATCACCAATTACGGTGTAATTCATACGCTGTTCTGATCCCATATTACCAACAACGACTTCTCCAGAATTGATGCCTATCCCTATTTCTAAAGCCGATATGCCCTCATTGGCAAATTCTATATTTAGCTCGTCTAGAGCCTTTATCATCTCTAAAGCTGAAGCAATGGCTTTATCTGAGCAGTCCGAATAACTCACAGGCGCACCATATAAAGCCATTATCGCGTCACCAATATATTTATCTACTACACCACTATGGTTTTCTATCGCTAAGGAAATTTTATTAAAGTAACGATTTAAACGAGTTAAAATTTCAGTTGGTGCGGCACCTTCACACATGGCAGTAAAATTTCTAACATCTGAAAACAATACTGAAACGATTTTCTCTTCGCCTCCAAGCTCAACTTTTTTACTCAACAGTTCAGTCGCAATTTCATCGGATACCACTTTGCCAAGTAAGTTACGGACCTGCTCTTTTTCTGCCAAGCCCTGTGCCATATTATTAACAGACTCGGCTAGCTTTCCTATTTCATCTTGTCGTACAAAGCTAACTCTCTGCGAATAATCGCCCTTATCAATTAACTTTACACTTTGGGATAAATGCTCTAATGGCTTGCTTATTGATCGTGATAACCAATAAACCGCTAGTAATGCTGAGAATAAACTGACTAAGAAAACCAGTAATAAAGCTTGATTTAAACGCTCATAGGGAAGCAGGGCTTTATCCAGTGAACCTTGCATAAGTATAGATATATTGGCTACAGGATTTTCTTCGAGCACCTTATTTACGCTGACAAAACGTTCATTATTTAACTGAATAATCTGACTTTTGCTTGATAAAGTATTGGCTTGTACATGAACCTTGAGGTCTTCAAGAAAACTATTGTCTAAACTGGACGACCATATAGCAAATTCTTCTTGATCATAAGCAAGTACACTTACATCTTGTCGGGTAATGTTTTTAGTTTCAGCAATCAATACTTCCTCAATTGGGAAACCAACCATAATCCAAGCTTCTATACCCCGGGCATTAATAGGTAATATTACTAACTGTGTTGCTACTTGATTAAGTTGTACAATTCCGTCAGCCTCACCATATTCATCCGACTGAGCTTGTGTAACTAACCATGGCCAATAATTTTTTTTAATCTGCTCATTGGTACTGGCAATCAAGTCACCTTTTTCATTTAGCAAAATCACCAGACTTGTTTGCAAAGAGAAAATACGGTCAATAATATTGTTATTCATTGCATCGATAATAGTTTTATTATCACGAGTACCAATAGCACCCAGAAAAGCAAAGTCTCGTGTAGTAGAACCAACAAGTTCGTACAAACTTTCAATACGTGATTTACGTAGTTCTGAAAAAGCGTTTGCCGTAATTGCCAAATCATTCAGAATAGTATCTTCAGCATTACGAATATTTTTTTGGTTAACAACAACAAAGGTACTGCTTAATACCAATGCAAGCAATAAGGTAAAGAATACTATTAGGCGAGACTGAAAGCTTTTAAATTGCACTAGATCAATTCACCAAAGTTATTTAGCTTAATAGCCTCGGTCTCTACCGCGAGGCGCACGTCTTGCTTTGATTTTTGTTTTTGTTTTCAATTGCTTTACCAGTGAATTATTGCCGGCTTTGATTTGTATTGGTTCCTGTTGCGGAGCTCCCTGCAGATTGGGGTGCCAATAGTTTATTATGTAATTACCAGGCGTAATTCCACTTATTTCCAAAGATCCATTTTTAGTGCTCTTTGCATAATAAGGCGTGTCTACCACTACAACATAGCCTTTCATCCAATCATGAATATTACAACCTAAGCTAACCACACCTTTTTTCGGAAACTCTACTAACTCAGAAGGCACACCTTCATATAAGGGCAACTCAAAGTTTTTAGGTTCAGAAAATGAATACACGTGATGATGAATATCATCTTTATTTGGAAAACTTACTTTTGATCCAACGGTAACAATTTTCACCTTCTGGACAAATTGTTTATTAATTTGATCTACAACTTCATTTTTTTGTGTGTACTCTAATGTTTGACCATCTGTTGCAGTAAGATATACCACTGCATCTTCTAGATAAGTATCAGACTGGTTACTTATTGTTGCGCTTAAGTTTGCTGCTTGCGAGACTATTCCTACACAAATACAGCTACATAAAATGCTTAATTTTAAATGCGTCTTCATTATTATGTGCATATCAATTAATTACCGTATACAAATTTCAAACTAATAAGACTACGATCATAATCAAGTGGACCCTCAGCATTGGTTTGTTGATAATCGTAGGCTAAACTTAAGGAGCTTCTTTCAGACAGAACATAATCGTAACTGACACCTATTACATGACTTTTTGCGCCTATACGATAAACAAATTTATTATCGTCAGAAGCATCATTCTTAAAAAAAGATCCATCTAAAACGGCTGCCTCGGCAAAATTAATAATATCTTGGCTAGCATCACCGTATGAAGCAATGTCTCCATCACGATATAAGTAGCGAAAATTTAAATAAGAATTATCACCCAGGACGTACTCCGTGCTGAGTTTTAATTCTGTATTACTCAAATCAAAAACATCAAAACCTAAGTTATTACTAGGCCCAGGAGATGGGCCTGGGCCAGGAGAAGGACCTGGACCTGGATTGTCGATTGAAGTTTTTGCAATGGCCTCACTATCTGAGGCATTCTCTTTATGGTAAGCCAAAGATGTTCGAACGCTCACTCGATCATTAAGTCGTTTACTTATGCCAATATTTGCTGAATAGGCTTCTGCATCACGAACAGAATTTCGATGATAGTTATTTTCTTGAATATTGAGCCCTAAAGACAATATCGGTACATTATCCCCTATACCAAGCTTATTTCTATAGCTTACTGCTAGACCATACTCAGTACGATCTAATTTTTCAAACGTACTGCAGTCGAAAGTTTCAATATGAGCTGTATACGTTAAACTCTGACCTAATTTTAAAGGTTTAGAAATATTATAGTCAGCATAAAGACTCACAAATTCGGTGCTTCTTATTAACTCGTCTTCAGTGGCTAAAGTGACATTATCATCGGACTCAAGTTTAAACTCTGTGGTATAAAACGAATCTGCATTTATTGAAGATACCAAGACTAAAGCTAGGCTAGTTAGAAGGTATTTATTATTAGGAACTGGCATTGCTAAACTTATCTATTTATGAAGTAAGCATAATTATAAGGTAATTTTTTTGATTTAAGCCTTCAATCTTGATTTTACGCTTTTATTAATTCACAAAGATAATATGTTAAATCTTATTTTAAAGTAAAGATTCAATTGCTTGGATTACTTCATCGCTCTCTGGTTCTATTTTTGGTCCAAAACGTTTTATTACTTGGCCATTTTTCCCAATTAAAAATTTCTCAAAATTCCAAGTGATATCACCAGGAAATTTAGCTTCGGTTCCACATAAATACTCATATAAGGGATGCTGATCATCACCATTAACTTCAATTTTGCTGGTCATTGGAAAAGTGGTTTTATAGTGTAAATCACAAAAGCGCTTAATTTCTAACTCACTACCCGGTTCTTGTGCTCCAAACTGATTACACGGAACACCGATTACTGCGAAACCCTGAGAGGCAAAACGTTTATACAGGTTTTGTAAGCCACGATATTGAGGTGTTAAGCCACACTCACTGGCTACATTCACTATCAACACAATCTGGTTTTCATAATCTGAAAGATTTAATGTATATCCAGCAAGGTCTTTTAAACTGTAGTTATGCATACTTCTTGAACTTATATCTGTCATTTTTGCTACCTTAGTATCGCTATGTTCTGCAGTTAAATTTTGCTCTAGACGTTTCTTATTATTTTCTTGTTTCTTTTGCAATTTAATAAAATCCAACATTGTTTTATGTTTTAGTTTGGCCTCTATACGTTGCATCCATGCAGTAATTGCAGGATAAGCTTTTAAGTCTATATCACCATCTTGTGCGACATGGGTGTATGCATATAGAGAAATATCTGCAATGGTAAACATCTCTGCCACAAAAAACCTATGATCTAATAAGTGTTGTTCCATAACTTTTAATGCTTTAGCTGCACCTATTTTTTTAGATTCAAACTCCTCCATTCGATCATGTGGCAACCCTAAATACAGCTTAATATATCTTGCTACTGCAACATAGGGTTCGTGGCTGTATTGTTCAAAGAACTGCCATTGCAAAACTTGGGCACGTTGCATTTTTTTACTAGGCAAATAATCTGTGCCATCTGCTAAATAATTTAGAATTGCATTGGATTCGCATAAGACCTCTCCCTGGTCGAGCACTAGTGCCGGAATCTTTGCATTAGGATTTATCGCCTTGAACTCGTCACTGTGCGTTTCGGCCTTGGTAACATCTATATGAATCCATTCATGTGGAATATCTAGCATATGTAATAAGAGTTTTACCTTATAACAATTTCCGGATAATAAATCACCGTATACTTTCATTGTGGCCTACCTAAACTATTGAAATTTGAACTGAAACTGTCTTAACCCATAAAATATTTTATAAACAGCACGCCCCAATAAAGAGCAATGGCAACCTGTACTAAGAAAAATCCGAAACGTACAAAAACTGCACTTTCACTGGTTGAAATTAAATGAATTAGAGATTGACCAAGACGAGCAGCTATTAAAATATAAGCTAAGCCATCTGTTATTGCCATTGTATCGCTGGCTATAGCCAGCAATAATAAACCACCAAATATAGGAAAACTTTCATAACAATTCGCATGGGCCCGGCATAAGCGGTTAGAAAAATCACCGACATCTGCACCATCGGGACTGAATGCGTTTGCTTTTTTGGCTCCTGACAAGGTCATGCCTGTTCGCATGCCGGCCAACATACCCAATAAAAGTAACATCCAAAGGATATAAATGAGTAATGCCGAAATTGTTGGTGCCATATTTTTCTCCCAGTTTTTTTACTTTCTACTTAGATAGCGACTCAAATGATGATCAAGCAAGTTCTCTTCCCAGCCAGCTATGTTTTCGTTCAGCATATGCTTACTGACGTAATAGTACAAGGGAATAATCGCTTGATCTTGTAACATTTGCTCTTCAGCAGCTTGCAATATTGATAATCTTTCGCCGCTAGCCTCTTTTGCCTGTTGTAATAAATCATCGTAACGCGGATTACTATACGCATAATCGTTTAGAGGATGATTTGTAGAAAGTAATTCCAGATAATTACTGGCATCATTAACATCTGCTATCCAGCCAGAACGAAACATTTGAGTTTTCTTATTACGACGATTTTGCACAAAGACTTTCCACTCTTCGTTGTAAAGCTCAACTTTTACACCCAAAACAGATTTCCACATAGAAGCTAAAGCTATTGCAGTTTTCTTATGTAATGGGCTAGTGTTATAACGCAATTCAAATTCAAGTGGCTTCAGTTCAGAATATCCAGCTAACTTATATAAGCGTTTTGCTTCTGTTATTCTTTGTTGATTAGTCCAATTTTTATACTCTATATTTGGCGCATGATAGGAACGCATTTTTGGTGGAACTAAAGACCAAGCTTCAACTTCACCCGTACCTAAAATATTTTCTACCAAAATTTTTCTGTCTACTGCTAAAGACAAAGCTTTACGTAAATTTAAATTGTCTTTAAACGGCGGACTACTCATATTAAAACCGTAAAAATATGAATTTAAAACTTCGGCAATTTTAAGTTGCTTTGCATGTGATTCTCGCAATCGACCTACATCACTGGGAGGAACTGTTGCTGTAATATCTAACTCACCGGCTAAAAAACGTTTCAGTTCAGAACTGGCGTTTTCTGTAGTAATGTATTCAATCGTATTAAAAAATACCGTATCTGCAGAATGAAAATATGAGTTTTTCTGCAAAACTACCTTCTCTTGTGGACTCCAATATTCAAGTTGAAAAGCACCATTTGAAAGTGGATTTTTGATGGTGCTTTTACTGTGCCGAGGAAAACTTACAGGTAAGACCATAAGTTCAAGAAAATAGGGCACTTTATTTTTTGTACATAATTTCAGGTCTTGGGGGGAATCTACCTGAATTTTTGATATATCTTGCAGTAGCTGGCTATAAGGCGAGAGGTTTTTAGCGTCAAGTGCATATTCAATGCCACGCCTAAAATCTTCAGCGCTAACAAGGTCTCCATTTGACCATTTAGCGTTATCTCTTAAAACAAATTCATGACATTGCGTTTGCGCGTTCCAAAACCATGATGTGGCAACCCCAGCAACCAATGTGCCATCCGCCGTTACGGTAAGCAGACCTTCATATAAGTCACGAACTATATTACCTGCACTTTCGCTTCGAACTAATTGTGGATCTAAGCTTTCTGCTTCTGAACCATTACCACGAACTAAAACTTTTGAATTATCTGAGGTATCCGTGTTATTGCAGGCAACTAAGAGGGAACAAGAAAAAAGCCCTAGAAAAATTTTTCCTAGAGCTTTATTTATAAAATTATTCATTTAATAAAAATACACAGAATGTAATTAGAAATTACTTTTCAATACGATAATGGCGAGAATAATTATGATCCATAATCGTAGACTTAAACCCTTTAACATGCGGTTTTACTAAGTGTTTAGTCACATAAAAGAAGATAGGCATAATGGGATAATCTTCTAACATGACCTTTTCGGCCTCTGCTAGTAATTGTGCACGTTTATCCAAATCACCTTCAACAGCAGCCGCCTCAACCAAACGATCGTATTCAGAGCTACTGTATCCACTATCGTTTTGTCCATGGGTTGAATGCATAATTTCAGCATAGGTAAAGGCGTCATTGTAATCGCCCACCCAACCGTAACGCACGATATCCCACAGATCTTTGTTCTTACGACTTTGTAAAAACACTTTCCATTCCTCGTTTAACAATTTGATGTCAGCACCCAAAACTTGCTTCCACATAGACGATATAGCAACCGCCATTTTCTTATGGTTTTCGCTGGTGTTATAACGAATTTCGGTGACTAAAGGATTACTTTCAGAATAACCCGCTTCTTTATATAAACGTTTTGCTTCAGCAATTTGCTCTTCTCGTGTCCAGTCGGCCCA
>CALHVH010000040.1 GCA_938039225.1 uncultured Gammaproteobacteria bacterium | reverse complement strand
ATCTCACCAACCACTTCCATCATCACATCATCGTCAGATTCAAACCTAGAAAGAACCCCAAAACTTTCCTCACCACCAATATCCCCCAAAATCTCAAGAATATCTTCAGTAAGAGAAGACTTACTCTTCAGCAATTTCTCCAACTCAGGAACCACTAGATTCCCCAAATCACATACACAATGCACAGCTAATTGCATAACTTCTTCATCGTAATCACCTAAAGCTCATCTTGTATGTCCTGCCTAAAGAATATATTTCAATTACCAAACTAGCTATTGTAGATATACCTGGTCAGAAAAACCGATATTTAAGCTTAATAACTTAGCTTTCTAATTAAAACTAGGCTTAGACAAATTTTCACCAACACTTGAATAAAAGTCATCATACAAAATACCGCCATTCCCATAAGGCGCATTTTGTGGACCGGTATTGCAGTTCAAGAGTAAATAAGCCAACGGTTTTTCCCGCTTCATCCTAAAGTCTGCATCTTGGTAAACGGGCGTTTGTTGTTTAAACTCCCCACCTTTAAGATAAACATCATAAGTTTGACCACCATCAGCCACAACTTTATTATTTACTACATACCAAAGCTCATACCAAATACCTTGTTCTAAAGGCTGAGCTACTTCTCCTGATTCTAAATTAACAATTTTTTCATACCCCTTCCCTTGTCTAACCATCAAAGTTCCATCATTTTTATAGCCGTTAGATTCAGCTTTATCCGTAATTCTGATACTAGGCTCAAAGGCATTATAGTCATGTTCTTCAATGCCTTTGGGGCTTAAATTACTTAATCCAAAAACATGATTATTTGGAAAGTACTCCACTTGAAAACGTGCATAAAAAGTGTGTACCTTTCCTACAGGTACAACTCTGGGTAATTGCCTAAAGCTTAAGGCCTTACGATTACCTACTACTCCATCAGCGGCTGGCTTTTTGATTAAATAACTATTACCTACATCAGAACGAACTTCAGTAATTTGCGGATTCTCAATTTTAGGTTTAGTGTCGTTTTTTGTATCAAGTAAGGTCCATTGTTGAATAGCATTTGAATTCTCAAAATTATCGATTAGAGTCCATTCCGATTGAGTCTTTAGTTCGAGGTCATCTACAGACGCACACGAAAACAATAATAAACATAATGAAATACAGACATAATGTGAGAATTTAATACGCATTTTCACTCATTCCTTATCAAGGGTTCTTACTCGAAATTATTAAAACATTGGCTGATAAAACAAGCTAGTAATTGGTCCGCATAATATCGCTGGTCGCAGATGAGACGATTGTTTTTGCAATACGCCCATTTGCGAGACTGAAAAATTCTGCATCATCAAGCACTCCGGCTTGTCGTTGTACTCCATCTGCAGCATTCCATACTAATAGATCACTATATTCAGTGTCAGCCCGACAATAAAAATTATCGTCATCAAAAGACATACTCAATTGATAACGATATAGTCGAGTATTACAATTCACATCAGTCAATGCTGTTTCACCATTTTCAAACAATTGCATGCTCTGATTTAAATACATTTTATTAGTTTGACTCGATATCACAAAAGCCCAGCGTTTATCTAAATCGCTTACATCCAATGTCTCAATGTTTAAAGTTTTTAACTGCCAGCGACCCTCTTTATAAGCACTGTAAGCAATATGTTGATTGTCATACCAAGAACTGCCATAAGCCGTATCTGCAACCGGTAATATTTTTGATATATTCATCGCTTGTCGGTCAAAAATCAGAAAGCCTCTACTGGTATTGGCCAGAATAGTTTTATTATCAAAAGACCAGTCCAAACTAAAGTAAGTACGCCCTCTGATAGAATCCAACCATTCTTGATCAGGATCATTGGGTTCGAAGCGTGTTAAAAATCCTGTTTCTAAATTCTTAATGAATAACTGGCTATAACCTTCACGCTTTGAAATAAACGCCAGCTCTTTGCCATCGCGAGAAAGTTTGGGTAAGTAATCCATCACTGCCGAATTGAAAGAATCATCATCAGTGTTTGAAACTTCAATATCTCTATTAAATAAATAGGAAGTAAATAAATAGTCTTTTGCATTCCTAATTTTACGCGGCGTCGTAATACGTCGACTATCAGACAGCAACATAATAGATTGACCAGTATCGATATTAGTTTGCATCAACTCATAGGACGGATGTTCTCCTGGGTGAACAATAGTCTTATCCTTATGCCCCCATATGGCTGAAAATAATTCATAATCAAAATCATGTAATTTAGTGTATGCCTTATTAATAAGATCCAACTCAAAAATACTACTACGGCCTGGTGATTGATCACTGACTAGTAAAAGTTTTCCTGTCTCAGGATGAATATCTAAATAATGATTCCCTAGACCAACAGCTACAGGTTGAGCTAAACGCCAACGTTGCTGTTCTTGCATATCAAAAGCAAAGACTTCGTAGGGAGAAAACACATTCTCACGTTCCAAGAAATACAATATATCGTCTTGAGCACCGAAGGCAAAAACGGCGTCTGCATTCCTATTACATTTTTGTAAGATTTGAGTATCACCCATTTGCCCAGCATTCATATCCACTTTACGAAACTCACAGATATCATCATATTGGTATTGATACACAAAGTAAGAACCATCCGCACTCCAACGTGCACTATAAGCTGTTCCTTGTTCTGGACTAACCGCCATTGGTGTTTCGCTTTGACTATCTTTTAAATACACAATATTGGCATTATTTGCATTGACTGAATACAGTAAATAACGTTGGTCCGGTGATAAATCTGCATCGTATTGCCATACCGATAAACGGCTTAATGGAGAAACATTTGCATTCATTTGTGGCAATGGGTCTTGGCCTTTTGAAAAAAACCAAACAGCAGCAATTAATACTGCTGCAATGCCTACAATATAAATCGGTAACTTATAGCTTTTGGTTTCCTTGACATGCAGTTCTTTTAAACCGTTTTGAGATATAGCTTCAACATCACTAACAAAGCGATACCCGTATTTTGGTACGGTGGCTATAAACTGCCTAGGCTTAGTCTCATCATTTAATGCCTTGCGTAATTGCACAATCACTCTATTAATCGCATTGTCACTCACAATCTGGCCACGCCAAACCTGTTCGATTAATTCGTCTCTACTGATATCTTTATGTGGATGTTGACAAAAATAACTCAAAACGCGAGCAGCGATTGGCTCTAGAGGGAGATTTTTATCCTTATCACTGAGGCGGTTTTGTTCTTGATTAAAATAAAAGTGTGAAATTTTCCAATGCATGCTAAGGGCTTAGTCCTTGTAAGTGTCTGATTTTAAAGCGTCATCACAAAATATCACTAATTCTCAT
>CALHVH010000039.1 GCA_938039225.1 uncultured Gammaproteobacteria bacterium | reverse complement strand
CCACCAGAACCCCTTAAATTATGACCGATAAGGCGAATCTTATCGAAGTCGTTATCTGCCGCCAAGCGTTGCAGCTGGAATATTTCTAAGCGACGGCTTTTTACGTAATTGGGCAATAAACTCTGCACAACAGGGTCAATATCTGGATTTTGCGGGTTATTGTTTTCTGACATAGAGAGAGTATAAATTTAATCCGTCTGGTAAATGTAAAGAATTTAGTAAAAATTAACCAAAGCCGTAAGTCTTCACTTCTTCTTCATCATCATCGTGCTCATCCTGTTGTTGTTTTGCAGAATCAGAACGTGAATTTTCTAGGTCAATCAAATAATCACTCGTCACATCACCCGTTATGTATTCACCGGAAAAACAAGAAGTATCAAACTGAGAGATATCTGAAGAATAATGTGACACTGCATCAATTAAGTCGGGCAAGTCTTGATACACCAACCAATCTGCACCTATTTCATCACAAATTTGTTGTTCAGTTCGATTAAAAGCCACCAACTCATTTGCAGCAGGCATATCAATTCCGTACACATTCGGATGTCGTACTGGAGGTGCAGCAGAAGCAAAGTACACATTTTTTGCTCCGGCTTCGCGGGCCATTTGAATTATTTGTTCTGAAGTATTACCGCGTACAATTGAATCATCTACGAGTAAAACATTTTTGTCCTTAAACTCTAAATCAATGGCATTTAATTTACGACGAATAGAACGTTTACGCATTCCCTGTCCAGGCATGATAAAAGTTCTTCCAATATATCGGTTTTTAATAAAGCCTTCTCGTAAGGTGACATTTAAAACATTGGCTAGTTCTAATGCACTCGTTCTACTGGTATCTGGAATCGGAATCACAACATCAATGTCATGCTCAGGTCGCTCACGTAGAATTTTTTCACCTAGCTTTTGGCCCATGCGTAAACGCGCCTTGTAGACAGAAATATTATCTATAACTGAGTCAGGTCTGGCTAAATAAACATATTCAAAAATACAAGGCGTAGCCACTGTATTGTCTGCACAAGACTGTACGTGTAAGTTACCTTGTAAATCTATGTAAACGCCTTCTCCAGGACCTACATCGCGGATCAGCTCAAAGCCTAAAGAGTCCAGAGCCACACTCTCTGAAGCCACCATGTACTCAAACTTACCATTAGCATCTTCACGCTTACCAAAAACTAGAGGACGAATACTGTGCGGATCTCTAAAGGCGACTAGGCCATGCCCCATAATCAGCGAGATTACTGCATAACCACCTTTACAGCGTTTATGTACTTGTGAAATTGCTGTAAATATTTCGTCAGGAGTAATCGAACGTTTCCCAAACTTATCCAGCTCATGAGCAAAAACATTTAACAGCACTTCTGTATCGGAATTAGTATTTAGATGACGATGATCTTGGCTTCTGATTTCCTCACGTAAAACTCCAGCATTGGTTAAATTGCCGTTATGTGCCAAGGTAATTCCAAATGGCGAGTTTACATAAAATGGTTGGGCCTCTTCTGAGCTTGAACAACCTGCAGTGGGATAACGCACATGGCCTAAGCCAATATTACCGCGTAAGCCAAACATATGGCGCGTACGAAAAACATCCCTTACCAAACCATTGTTTTTGCGCATGCAAAGTTTTTTGCCATCCAAGGTAACAATGCCTGCAGCATCCTGACCGCGATGTTGCATAACTGTTAAGGCATCATAAATTGCTTGGTTAACTGGAGATTGACCAAATAAACCGACTATTGCACACATATATTAGTAACTTTTTTTAGAGGAGAATGGGAAGGAATAAACCTATGGAGTTAGACGCTCAGGTTCTGATGGTTGCTCTTGAATGCTTTCTGTATCTTCTGTTGCTTCTTGAACATCAATAACCATACCTGTGGAGTCAGAGTCTATTTCTCCTGCTGGCAGATTATTATTGATTTGAGGTTGAATGACTGTGCTTGAACTACCTGGAAGATAGGCTTTAAATTTTTCAGGTGTAATTGCTTGAACAATATTTGCAGCGCGTATCGCATGAGGCTTAAGCGTTGAGTTTTGCCACCATTGTTCTTTTTGTACCAAAGAACTTTTACTAATTACCATCGTGACAATTGCCACAATTAAGGCACCACGGGCAGCTCCAAAAATCATACCCAGAAAACGGTCAGAGCCTGTAAGGCCAGTTTTCTGCACCGCTATAGAAAAAATATAATTCACAAAAGCGCCTAACATCAATATTGCAAAAAATATCAAGGCACCACTGATAAGGGTTTGGATAATCACAGACTCACCAAGAGCAAGATTTTCTACCGGTATAAGGGTAACGATCTTGGGGGCAAGTTTTTCAGCAAATGTAAATGCAGCCCAAACAGCGATTAACCAACTGCCGAGCGAGATGACCTCTTTAAAAAAGCCCCTGGATAAACTGATAATGGCTGATATGCCAAGAGTAGCGATAATGAAATAATCAAAAATGGTCATAAATTTATAAACTTTGGCTCTATTTTTGGCAAAATATTTTGATGACTTTTTAAGCTTTTCGTAAAATCAGAACTGCATAATAACAAATACTGATTGCTAAGTGTCACTGTGCAATTCAACATAATCTTGGTGGACTCATGGAATCACTCACTTTTACAAGAATTGCATTTTCTCTTTTATGGGTCAGGAACAATCTGCCCCTTTATTCCAGCCTTAGACAGACGCTCAAAGAGCTTTTCAGCTCTAGCGCGATCTTTTTCTGGACCTATCCTAACTCGGTATAAAACTTTGTCTTCACTGGCAACAAAACGCCTCACAAATGCAGGAAAGCCCTTGGCTTTAAGAGAAGCTACCTCTTTTTCCGCATTTTTACGATCGCCGAAGCTGCCAATTTGTACAACCCAAGCTGGTGAACCACTGTTAGCCGATTTACTTTGTAATGCGGTAGCAGTCTGCAATCCGCTATCTGGTTTTGGCGTTACTACAGACGTATCAGTCTTGGGTACCACTCGATTGATATTTCCCTTGGGCTCAGTGGCAGCAGTCAAAGTTGTGCTTTGTGGTTGGTTTGTGTCATTTTTTAATTCAGCTTCATCAGTCTTAATCTCTGGAAGCTCGTCCACAAAACCGCTGACTGGAATTGAATTGGGTTTAACTTGCTTGGCAGCATCGGAACTTGTCTCTTTAGGGCTAGACTGTGTCTCATTACTATCAGGCAGTGGTATTGCAAGCGTCCTAAGATTCCCATCTGAAAAATCCAATTCATGGGTTACTTCTTCACTAGGAACAGGTAGGCTTAAATTTTGGTTACTCTTACCTTCTAAATCCGAGTTGTTTCCATCTAAAATTAATGGGATAAAAATCACTCCCAAAATCAGCAAAACACCCATGCCTACAAGTCTTTCTTTTACTGTTTGATCCATCTGAACGATTACCTTAAAAAGCTTGGGTAATATTATAGCTTATACCGACTCTAGATAAGAGAGCGCATCACCGATAGCATAAAAAGAGCCACACACTAGAATTAGGTCGCCAACTTGAGACTTTTTTTGCGCTTGCAAACAGGCCTTTTCTAGTGATGCATTGGCATGAATCTTACTTACATTAATACCGCACTCAATTAATGCTGTTTGTAAGTCGGGAAGACTTAAGCTACGTGGCGAATCAAGAGGACTAATATGCCAATTTTCAATATAGGGACTTAACAAATTTATACAATTAGTAACATCCTTATCACTAAGCATTCCAAAAACTACAGATACTTTTTTATTGGCTGGTAAATTCTTAATTAAGTAATTACATAAGACCTGCATAGATGCAGGATTATGAGCAACGTCTAATAACCATTGTCTGCCTTTTGTCTGAATGTTCTGAAGCCGCCCTGCTAACTTAACAGACTGCAAAGCTCTATTTATTGTTTCAACTTGAATCGGCCAATAGTCACTAGACCTAAGGGCTGCAATTGCTGCTGCGGCATTTTGAATCTGGATATCACCCTGTAAGCCAGGACTACATAGCTCAAGTTCATTCTCATTATCCTGCCAGGTCCAGGATGAGCCAGCGGTCGTATTGATTGCAAATTCATACTGATAGCCGCATTGAATAAGCTGAGACCCTATAGACTGTGCATAGTGATTAATTACGCTAGGTAAGTTTTCATTTGCCAGAATCAATGGCTTTCTAGCGCGTGCAATGCCCGCCTTTTCAAAGGCAATTTTTTCAATATCGTCACCTAACCAATCTTGATGATCCAAGGCAATGGAAGTGATGACAGCGATATCTGAATCAATTGAATTACAGGCATCAAGACGGCCGCCTAAACCAACCTCCAACAATGCAACATCAACCTGTTCATTAGCAAAAAGCAAAAGCGCAGCAATAGTTGCATATTCAAAATAACTCAGTGTAATTCCAGCTGAGGCTTTTTGTATCATTTCAAAAGCCGATATTATTTTTTCTGAAGATGTCTCTTGCTGAGCTACTAAAATTCGCTCGTTGAATCGTAGTAAATGTGGCGAAGAGTATCGACCGGTCAGTAAGCCGGCCTCTGATAAGATAGCGTCTAGGAATGCTACCGTTGAACCTTTACCATTAGTTCCAGCAACCGTAATAACGGTAAACGGCGCAGGTAATAAATCCAAAAGCGCTAAAACTTTTTTACAACGCTTAAGACCCAAATCGATTTTTTCTGGAACACCTGCATGTTCTCGCAACCAATCATCTGGGGTCATTGTCAAACTCATTATCAGACTGGTTGGGACAGCAGTAGTAAGGTCTTATTACCCTGCAGAGTCATCAGTACTCGCAGAGTCTGACAAATCCGAAGTCGTATTTTGTAATAGACTTAAAATATTAGCAATTTTTTCAGCCATGTTGCGACGATCAACAATTTGATCAATCATGCCATGTTCTAATAAAAATTCACTACGTTGAAAACCTTCTGGTAGATCTTCGCCAACGGTTTGCTTAATCACGCGTTGTCCAGCAAAGCCAATTAAAGCCTTAGGTTCAGCAAGGTTTATGTCGCCTAACATCGCGAGACTAGCCGATACTCCACCGGTTGTAGGATCGGTCATAACCGAGATAAATGGCAGCCCTGCATCACGTAAACGTGCCAGGGTAGCGCTGGTCTTAGCCATTTGCATCAAAGAGAATAAGGCTTCTTGCATGCGAGCCCCGCCACTTGCTGTGAAACAGATAAGTGGGCACTTATTTGCTAATGCTTGCTCAGCAGCTAATGCAAATTTCTCACCAACAACAGAACCCATAGAACCACCCATGAAAGTAAATTCAAAGGCACAAGCTACTACAGAAATGTTTTTAAGTTTACCTTGCATAACAATTAAGGCATCTTTTTCGCCGGTTTTCTTTTGTGCTTGAGAAAGTCGGTCTTTATACTTTTTACTGTCTCTAAACTTTAAAGGGTCAGTAGATTCTATATCTGCAAATAATTCTGATTGAGTATTATCATCTAAGAATAGCTCTAGACGTTTGCGTGCATGAATGCGTTGATGAGAGGCGCATTTTGGGCAAACAAAAGCATTGCGCTCAAGCTCCGAACGATACAAAACAGAATCACAACTAGGACATTTACTCCACAAACCTTCAGGAACCGATTTGGTACGATTCTCTGTTTTAATTCTGGAAGGGATAATTTTATCGAACCAACTCATAGACAAACTCAAGATTGTTAAATGTAGTAGCGCTAATTATAAAGATAATTTATTTACTTAAGTAAATTATTCTCGTTATTTGGGAGCATAAATTTACTAGGGTATTCAACTGAGTGCAGATATAAGCCATCTGGTGGAGCTGTAGGGCCAGCAATTGTCCTGTCTCGCTTATGCAGAATTTCATCTATCCATGCAATTGGACGTTCGCCCTTGCCGACCATCATTAAACTACCTACCAAATTTCGTACCATGTGATGTAAAAAAGCATTGGCGGTTACCGTGCAAAAAATCCACTCATCGCGACGCACCAGCTTTATAGATTGCAAGGTTCTGACTGGACTGTTTGCCTGACAAGCCGACGTTCTAAAACTAGTAAAATCATGCTCTCCCACTAAGGCCTGAGCCGCTTCATGCATAAGCTTTTCATTTAAAGGATGATAAACCCACGTTGCTCGAGATTCATTAACCGCCGAGCGCGCTAGACGATTATAAATTTGGTAAAAATAAGTACGACTTTGAGCTGAAAAGCGCGCATGAAAATCTGAATCGACAGGCTTAACCCAGGTCACCGAAATATCCTTTGGAAGCTGAGTATTTGCTCCCAGCAACCAAGACCGTTCGTCACGTAATGCTTGTGTCTCAAAATGCACTACTTGTCCATGTGCATGCACACCAGTATCTGTTCGACCGGCACAGACAACGGCTATAGGCTCATCGGCTACTTTACTGAGTACTTTTTCAAGCTCAGACTGAACGCAACGCAAACCCGTTTGTGATTGCCAACCACTAAAGCGTGTTCCAAGGTATTCAATACCTAAAGCAATTTTATACGGAGGTTTTTTCATAAATGGAATTTTAAACTAGTGCCAAATGTGCTCGATTTCAGATTACTCAAAAACTACAAGGTAATTTGCAGGCCTAGTAGCTAAACCATCAAATAACTTAATTGATGTTAAAACCGAAGACCTCAGTGTTTTGAAAAAACTAAAATATTGTTTTACTGTAATTACCTTTTACATTTACCCTTAAGTTCGAGGCTATTAATTTAGATTACGCAAAAAATAACGCCCAATAATAAATTAATGGGCGTTATTAGTGTGCTTAACAAAGTGCTAGGCATTGTAAACGAGTATTACGACAAAGTTGCAATTAAGTTATTTGCTTCATTTTGTTGAGCCGAATTACCTTCTTCCAATACTTCTTGTAAAATACTTTTAGCATTGTCCGGATCATCCATTTCAATGTAGGCTCTAGCCAAATCTAGCTTAGTATTTACTTCATCAGCTGACTCAGAGTCATCGAATGACATTCCCGTCACACTCATAAGCTCAGGACCTTTATCACTTAAGCCCATAGCAGCAAGCTCTTCGTCAGTAATTTGTGATGTTGATGCATGTAAATCGTCAGGATTCAATACATCTTCAATCTCTTGCATGCTCGGCACATTATTTTCATCTAGAGCATTAAGAGACATAGTGCCGGTATCCGCTTCACTCACACCATCAGGAAGCATGCTGCGTTTTGTATCATCAGGGAAAGGATCTATTCCATCAGATAATAAAGTATCTAAATCTAAATCCAATTCACTTGAAGCCGTGTCATCATTTCCGCCTAGCAACAAGTCAAAGTTCTCATCCATTTTCATCTCCTGAGTTCTGGTATCTCCAGTGCTCAGGTTATCTAAAAAGTCATCTGCAAGGTTTTGTGTTTCTTCAGAAATTTCTAGATTTAGATTATCTTCTGCTATGTCATCGCTAGAATTAATATCGAATGAGAAATCTAAAGTCTCATCATTGTCATCTTCAGCTAAAGCTAAACTACTTTCATCTGATAAGTCTAAATCAGGAAGCGCACTAACACCTGTGGAAGACCCAATATCTAAATCTAGGAACTCCTCTACATTTATTTCTCTGGTAGCATCAGCGTCAGGGATTTGATCGATTTTTTCTTGCAGACTAGTTACTTCTATTGAATCACTTAGGCCTTCATCAAAATCAGTATCAATACCTTCAATGACACCTTCCAAATCAACTGGAGCTTCAGGCAAATCCAAACTTAGACTGATATCTAACATATCTTCTTCGTCAGCAACCTGTGGTTCATCTTGTGAATCTGTTGCAAAATCCAAGCTAACCAAATCGGTATCTACATTAGTAGGATCCGAGAAATCTAAGTCAACTACATCATCTTGTGTAGAAACTTCAGCATCACCGGCAACAGGATCAGCAAACTCATCCATATCGGTAAATAAACTCTGATCCACTTCTATTTGGCCTGTTTCATCCAAACTGAAATCTAAGCCTTCGTCAATGCCAGCCGTACTTACATCACCGCTAAAGAGCTCATTCTCAGGGGCAATTTGTTTGCCCATGATAACGATGTTTTCCCATGAACTTGGGTGGCTAGTTTGAGCCTCTTCTTTAAGCTCGCTAGCAAAACGCACGAACTCATCTTTATTTCCTGAAACAAAGAATACTTCTAGCAATTTTTCTTTAAACTCATAATTATCGGTTTCTGTAATCGCAGAAGACATAATATCGGCAGCTTGATCATACAAACCATACGCCATGTGGAAATCGGTTTCTGCAATTGGATCATTAGTGTCAACATCCATAGAGGCCATTGATACATCCGCAAGGGTTGTGTCATCAAATGGTAATGCCTCATCACTTTCGATGGTTTCAGTAATACCAGTTTCAGCAATTTGTTCAGGCTCTTCATCGGCGCCAAAATCAAAATCAATTTCATCCTCTGATCCTTCAACTTTTGGTGTATCAAGCTCAATTCCAAGCGCAGGGTCTTTAAGCGTTTCTACTTCGCTGGTATTTCCGTATTTATTACCTATTTTGGTTTTTATCGCTTCAGCAATATCTTCAACCGTATTATCTAACTCTTCATCCACAAATAAAGTGTCATGACTAGGTCCTTTGTTTCTATTTTTTAGGAATAAAAAGCCAAATAAACCTAACAGAGCTAAACCTAAACCGAGCGCTATCTTCTTCAGTAAATCAAATAAACTACCATCGTTTTCAGGAGATGAAATAACCGGTACTTGTGTTTTTACTGGCTCTTGAACTACAGGCTGTTCAACCACTGGAGCCTCAGGCTCCGTTGTGCTTGTATCTGGAGTTGCTGGTGTATCTATTTCTGATGTGGTTTCCGTTGGTTCACCAACTGTTTCCGATTCATCAGTATTGGCTTCAACTGGATCGGTAGACTCAGTAGCGCTATCCTCATCATCACGGGTTTTTGCGAGTTCTTGTTGTAAGGAGGCAAGTTCATTATCTTTTGCTGATAATAAACGCTCAAACTCATCAACTTTGGCTTGCAGCTCACCTACTAGTTGTTCATCAACATCACTGCCGCCTAAACCCTCACGATCAGTCTCTAATCCACCTTCATTGGATTCTGCACTTAAATCAGGAACTTTAAGTTCAAGACGCCCTTCACCACTGTCTGATGAACCAAGTGATTGCCCACCTGAAGATGCTTGACCACTAGAAGCATTATTACTTTGGCCACTGTTTCGATAATCACCAGAGTTGTCTCTCCAGTCTCGCGTTTGATCACGCACTGCTTGAGTTGCAGCTGACGCAGTTAATGCGTTGATTTGATTACGTGTTGGTACACTTAAAACTTGACCGGCTTTTAAACGATTTATATTGCCTGCAAACGCTTCAGGATTATTTCTAAATATTGCCATCATCGTTTGATTAACGGAAAACGAATCATCTGGTTTAATTGAATTCGCAATTTCCCATAATGTATCACCACGTTTTACACGGTAACTGTCACCTGAATTTTCAGAGCTTGAGAAATTACTGTAATCAAAATTACCCGTTGCGTTACCTACGCCTGGGGTTTCTGCACGACCTGATATTGAACCCTGACCGCTACCCGTCTCACGCGTATTAATGTTTGCACCATCAACATAGGCATTGTTTTGTGTATCACTTTGACTTGGAACAAATAATGGTGGGTCAACTAAAACTGTGTATTCACGCAACATGCGACCTTGCGGCCAATCAGCTTGGACTAAAAAGGTTAAGAACGGATCTTTAACCGCTTGCGTACTACTCAAACGAATAACTTTTGAAGAACCACGATCATCTATGACGAAACGCACTGAACTCAACACCGAGGGTCGATCAAGATTGTAACGGGCAAAAACTTCATCAGCCGGAATACTGAAAACAACACTATTCAGTTCAGAACTAGTTGCAGATGTAATTTTAATTTCTGCATCCAAAGGTTGATTGAGTTTGGATTTAATTTCAATCTCACCAAGACCTAGTGCCCAAGACATTGGAGCGAAAAGTAGTGTACTAGCAAGTGCTATAAGCCATTTTTTTGACATTCTAATTTCCATGCTTTTTTTGATTTTTGGTTGCGCGAAATAAATACGAGTACTATCCAGCCCACACTCTGCCGATAATATACATTATAAAACTTGCATAACTATAGCTTATAAATGACTTTTTACCAAAATTTCAGCAATTTGTACGGCATTCAAAGCAGCACCTTTTCTGATGTTATCGGCAACCACCCACATATTTACACCTCTTGGATGAGAGATATCTTCGCGTATACGTCCTACAAATGTAGCGTCATTATTAGCTCCGTGACTTAAAGCGGTTGGAAAACGTACAGGGTCTCGCTCATCTACCAGTTCAACACCTGGAGCTTTTTCCAATAAATTCATGACCTTATCTGCGCTTATTTTTTGACTTGTTTCAATATGCAAGGCTGCTGAGTGTCCAAAAAATACTGGGACGCGTGCTGCAGTAGGGTTCACAGAGAGCTCTGGTAAACCTAATATTTTGCGAGTTTCCCAAACCATTTTCATTTCTTCTTTGGTGTAACCGTTTTCTAGCATGACATCAATCTCAGGAATAACATTAAATGCAAACTGCCTACTCAAGTCACCTTCAGCACCTTTAGCATTCATTAGTTGCGCTGTCTCGCGAGATAAACGCTCCATAGCCGTACGCCCTGCCCCAGAAACCGCTTGATAAGTTGCGATATTCACTCGCTCAAGACCAACCTCATCCATGATTGGCTTTAGTGCCAACATTATTTGAATAGTGCTGCAGTTTGGGTTTGCAATAATATTTCGATTTTTATAATCAGGGATTTTATCGGCATTTACTTCTGGAACAATTAATGGAATATCTTTGTCATACCTAAATGCTGAAGTGTTATCAATAACAACTGCCCCGGCAGCACCAGCAATTGGTGCGTATTCCTCTGAAACTGAACCTCCGGCTGAGAAAAACGCAATATCTATTCCTTTAAAATCAAACTCTGCAACATCCAATACTTTGATATTTTTATTAGCAAAACTCAAACGCTTACCTGCAGAACGCTTACTGGCTAATAGGGTTAATTCTTCAATTGGAAATTTTCTTTGTTCAAGAATTTCCATTAATGTTTCGCCGACTAAACCTGTTGCACCTAAGATGGCGACTTTAAATTTTTTACTCATGATCTAAAACTTTGCTGTTGTTGAATGTAATAGTTAAATTAAAAATTTAAGTAAATTAAGTTTACTTAAAACGATGTGGGTTCTGTGCCCTTTGTATGAGTACTTGATCCATAATGACCAAAGCCAACATTGCCTCAGCAATGGGTGTGGCACGTAAGCCAACACATGGATCATGGCGACCCGTAGTAATCACATCAGCGTTTTCGCCTTGTGCGTTCACTGTTTTACCGCTTAGACGTAAACTGGATGTTGGCTTGATGGCTAAGGTAGCCACGATGTCTTGTCCAGACGATATGCCCCCTAAGATACCACCAGCAGAATTACTTAAAAACTCCGGTTTATCTGCCGATTCTCCAGCCCGCATCTCATCTCTATGCACGGTTCCAAGTTGGGAGGCAACTAAATGACCATCGCCTATTCCGACCGACTTCACCGCCTGTATGCCCATTAAAGCAGAGGCAATTTCAGCATCCAGCTTATTGAAGATCGGCGAGCCTAATCCAGCAGGAATATTTTTAGCGACTACGGTTAGCTCTGCACCTATTGAATCACCTGATTTAATAAGTTTGTGCATATACTCTTCGCAATCGCTGATACGACTTGGGTCTGCACAAAAAAATGGGTTGTCGTTAGCGGTTTCTGGATGAGGTGCATCTAACTTTAGTTCACCTAGCTGAGATACATAACCGTAAAACTCAATTCCGTATTGTTCAAGTAAATATTTTTTGGCTATCACCGCGGCTGCCACACGCATCACGGTTTCGCGAGCAGAGGAACGACCACCACCTCGGTAGTCTCGAATGCCATATTTTTGATCGTAGACGTAATCCGCATGACCTGGTCTGTAGAGATCTTTTATTTTGCTGTAGTCACGTGATCGCTGATCGGTGTTTTCAATCAACAAGCCAATTGGTGTACCAGTGGTTTTACCCTCGAATACGCCTGAAAGAATTCTCAGCTCATCCGCTTCTTTTCGCTGACTGGTAAACCGTGACTTACCGGTTCGACGTCTATCGATATCAAATGCGAAATCATCCACCGCAATTTCCAATAGCGGTGGACAACCGTCGATTACAGCTCCCAAAGCGGGACCATGACTTTCACCAAAAGTGGTGACTCTAAAAAGATGACCAAATGTATTTCCTGACATAAGCGTGATTATCGTTGAATTAGAAAAGCAATTCTATAAGTGATTGCAATCTTGTCTTATTCTTATAGATAGTTATACAAGTAACTAAATAGCTATGGGCTTTGGTAAGTCTATAGAGCTATAAACACTTATCCTTTTGAATAATAGTCACGAAGTGTTTTAGCGGTCAACATAAACACACCTTCACCACCGCGCTCAAACTCCAACCAAATAAATGCCAATTGCGGATGTGCAAGACATAATGCTTCTTCAGAAAGACCAACTTCTACAATTAAAACTCCATCTTCAGTAAGGTAATCAGAGGCCTCACGAAGAATCACTTCAACATGTTTAAGTCCATCTTCTCCTGAGGCCAATCCCAAATCAGGCTCTTGTTGATATTCTTCAGGTAATGCGTCTACAACCGCTTGGGCCACATAGGGTGGATTGCTCACAATTAAGTCAAATTTCTTAGTCTCTAAATTTTGGTAAAGATCGGACTCTACTAATTTAACACGCTTATCCAAGCCTAAGGCTTTTCGATTTATTGCAGCGACATCAAGTGCATCCTTGGAAATATCAGAACACGTCACATGCACTTCAGGAAAGTAAGTCGCTAAAGCCAAGCCAATACAGCCGCTACCGGTACATAAATCTAATGCCGATGTAACTCGAGACATATCAACCCATGGAGCGAAGTCAGTCTGAATTAATTCGGCAAGTGGAGAACGTGGGACCAATGTTCGCTCATCAACATAAAACGCTATATCAGCAAACCACATTTTATTGGTCAAATAAGCCATTGGCTTACGGGTCTCAATTCGCTGAACTGCCAACTTTTGAACTGCATCAAATGCCTGTTCAGGCACTTGTTCTTGATAAATTGCTTGTGGACACCCAAAAGGAATATCCAATACATGATGCACAGCCCAAGCGGCCTCATCGAGTTCATTGGCAGTTCCATGCCCATAATACAAATCAGCCTCAGAAAAAAGCTGAGAAATTTGCTTGATTAATTCGGAAATTGTAATGTTTTTAGTCAATTGAGCCACTGTTGCTTAAGTAAGCTTCTGCTTTTTGGTGTTTGGAATTTTTTAGGCCTTTACGTACCTAAATTTATGAGATGAATGATGGTAACACAATCAAAGCACGATACAATACACACCATATATCTCAGTAATTAAGAATAGAAAGACATGCGCAAATTGATTTTAATAGGCTTAGTGATAAGTAGCTTTGCTTTAGGACTGTTTTTAAGTCTTGAATACCAAAAAAAACAAAACCAGCTTAGCGAAGCCACTCTGTATTTTGAACAAGCCAGAGACCTTCCAGTTTTCAATACTCTTAATCACCTAAATCAAAATGTTAGTAATAGCATTCTAAACAATCGTTGGTCGATTTTATTCTTTGGTTTCACCAATTGCCCAGACGTTTGCCCAAATACCTTAAGTATTCTTACTGAAGTACAAAAACGTTTTGCTGATAAGCCCATTAAACCTCAGCTGGTGTTTATTAGTGTTGACCCTATGCGTGATACTCCTGAACTGATGGCTAATTACATTAATGGTTTCTCTGATGACATTATTGGTCTGACCGGAGAGCTTCATCAAATTCAAGTTATTACTGAAGCCTTAGGTGTGGCTTATGGTTATAACGCCCTACCCGATGGAAGCTATACGGTTGATCATTTTTCTGGAACTTTTATTATCAATCCTAATGGCAAGTATGTAGGCTTACATACCGAACAATTATCTGCCGCAAATTCACTAAAAACCTTAATTCATGACTTTGCTGTAATTACAAAAAAAGAAGCTAGCAAATGAAAAAAATACAGCTCCTTTTTATACTGCTAATCTTTTATTTTATGAATGCCTGCAGCAAAGCCGAGATTGAGATTGAAAACGCTTATACTCCTGTGCGCACCGAAAACCAACGAATGTTTGCAGCTTATTTTGATATCACCAACAATACTAATGAGGCTATCAAATTAACTGGCATCAAAAGTTCAAGTTTTAATTCAGTTATGTTACATCAATCAAGCATAGTTGATGGCATGGCTACCATGCGCCACATCGAATCACTTACTCTGCCAACAAAACAGCAAGTCAAACTTGAACCCAATGGAAAGCACGTCATGCTAATGAGCGCAAAAGAAGATATTTGGGAAAAAGAAAGCTTCATTCTTACACTTGAATTCTCAAATGGTTCTAGTATTGATAAAAATATTTTAATTAAAAAACCTAAGAAATAAACATTATGCGCGCAAAGCTTTTTATCTTTTTACAACATATCATTCCTCAGCATTTTTTATCCAGAACAATGCATAAACTTACGCGAGTAAAAACAGCTTGGGTAAAAAATGCCGTCATTAAAAATTTTATTAAGTTATATAAAATTGATATGACTGACTATGGCAGTAAAACAGAACAAGATTTTGCAAGCTTTAACGAGTTCTTTACTCGTCCTTTAATTGATAGCGCACGTAATATAGAACAAGAAAATGATAAACTTGCCTCACCAGTAGACGGTACCTTGAGTCAATGCGGCTTAATAGAACAAGGTCAGCTTATTCAAGCTAAAGGCATGCAGTACTCGGCAAGACGTTTACTGGGAGATGCGCAGTGGGCTAGTAACTATGCTAATGGAAATTTCTGCTGTATTTACTTAGCGCCTAATAATTATCATCGCATTCATATGCCTTGTGAAGGCAGACTCACTAAAATGAGTTATATTCCAGGAAAGCTTTTCAGTGTAAATCTAACTACGGCTGACAATGTAGACGCGCTCTTTGCCCGCAATGAACGTGTAGTGTGTGAGTTTGAGACTAAGCAAGGTAAACTTATTATGGTTTTAGTTGGAGCGGTATTTGTTGGCAGTATTGAAACCGTGTGGGCTGGGGAAATTACACCAGCTAGACCGCGGACCGGATATACAAAAACCTACCAAGATGAAAGTTTAACATTCTCACGTGGCGAAGAAATGGGACGCTTTAATATGGGATCGACTGTGATTCTGTTAAGTGACAACCCAAATATGCAATTTGATGACACAATTTCAACGGTACAATTAGGCCAAGCAATTGCAACAACTGCAAATACTGCTATGAGCACAGAAGAATAACAAACGACGTTTAAACTAATTATCTAAGAGGATAAAAATGAAACTACTTTGGCATAAACATTTTGGTCCTTATTTTTCTGTGCAATTTTTAGGGGCGTTTAATGATAACGTTTATAAAAATGCACTCCTAGTCATTCTGGCTTTTTCCGCTTTCAAAAACACCGACGTTCTCACCAACCTAAGCGGTGGGCTCTTCATACTGCCCTTCTTTTTATTTTCCGTTTACGCAGGGCAAGTAGCTGATAAATACGAAAAATCGAAACTAATACGCCTAATCAAAATTTGGGAAATCTGTTTGATGTGTATAGCCGCCGTGTGCTTTTATTTTGATATATTCTGGGCACTGATTGCATTAATATTCTTAATGGGCACTCAATCAGCTTTTTTTGGACCAATCAAGTACAGCATTCTTCCTCAGGTATTAGCTGATGAAGATTTAGTAGAGGGCAACGGTTTTGTTGAGATGGGAACTTATGTTGCCATTCTATTAGGTACATTAGTTGGCGTTATCTTCATAGATACTTCAGCGGGCAGTGGCACCAAGCATTATGTATCAATGATAATTATTGCAATTGCAGTGTTAGGTTATCTAGCTGCTAGAAAAATTCCCGAAGTGCCAGCATCAAATCCAGATTTAAAATTTAATTGGAACCCAATAACCGAGGCTAAAGATATTTTTGGTCGAGCTGCAAAAAACAATTCAGTATTACTTGCGATGTTTGGTATTTCTTGGTTTTGGTTTTTAGGCTCAGGCTATCTAATTCAATTCCCATCTTTCACGAACAAAGTATTGCATGGCAATAAAGAAGTCATTGCCCTACTGCTTTCATTTTTCTCAATTGGCATTGGCGTTGGCTCTTTAATGTGCAAAAAACTATCTGGCGATGTCATCGAAATCGGTTTAGTACCATTGGCATCAATCGGTCTTACCATTTTTGGGGTGGATTTGTTTTTTACTGCCAGTGGTTTTAGTCATACTGCTCTTGTTGGATTCTCTGAGTTCCTGGCACTGGATGGCTCTAAGCGCTTAGTATTCGATATATTCATGATTGGCGTGTCCGGAGGTTTATACATCGTGCCCTTATACGCCATGGTTCAACATAGAACCGAGACGCATGAGCGCTCAAGGATAATTGCGGCCTTAAATATTTTAAATGCATTTTTTATTGTAATGGCTTCAGTAGTTGCGATTATCATGCTGGGTGTATTCAAACTTACCATTACTCAATTCTTTTTAATTCTTGCGATAATGAATGCAGTCGTCACCTTATTCATTTTCTTCAAAGTCCCTGAATTCTTAATGCGTTGCTTTGCATGGTTATTAATGAATACCATTTACCGCATAAAAAACATCGGCATTGAAAATATACCCAAAGAAG
>CALHVH010000038.1 GCA_938039225.1 uncultured Gammaproteobacteria bacterium | reverse complement strand
TATTTGAGGTAATGCAACAATGGCAATTACAGCAGCAATGGTAAAAGAACTGCGTGAGCGTACTGGCTCAGGCATGATGGAATGTAAGAAAGCGCTTGGCGAAGTTGGTGGCGATATGGAGCTTGCAGTTGAGCACCTACGCAAAACGGGTTTAGCTAAGGCTGATAAAAAAGCAGGTAATATCGCAGCAGAAGGCAAAATCGGTTATGCAGCTGATGGCAACACAGCCGTATTAGTTGAAGTGAACTGCCAAACTGATTTCGTATCAGCTGGCGAAGAGTTCGGTGCTTTAACTCAAACCGTTGCAGACGCGATTATTGCTAATCGTCCTGCAGACGTTGACGCTTTATTAGCAATTGAAGTTAATGGTGAGTCTATTGAAGTTACTCGTCGTAATTTAATCGCTAAGATTGGTGAGAACATGAGTGTTCGTCGTTTCGAGATTCTTGAAACTGCAGATCGCATGGCTCACTATGCACACGGTAACCGTATTACGGTATTGGTTGCAATGGAAGGTGGTAATGATGACGTAGCTCGCGACGTAGCGATGCATATTGCGGCCAGTAATCCACAATTCATTGGTGCTGATAATGTACCGGCTGACGTTCTAGATAAAGAGCGTGAGATTCTTATTGAGCAATCAAAGAACGAAGGTAAGCCAGAAGCAATCGTTGCTAAAATGGTTGAAGGTCGTATCCGTAAATTCTTGGCTGAAATCACTTTAGAAGGTCAGGCTTTTGTTAAAGACCCTGATACTACAGTGGCTAAATTATTAGCAGCTAACAATGCTAAAGTTACCGGTTTCGTACGTTACGAAGTGGGTGAAGGCATTGAGAAAAAAGAAGAAAACTTTGCTGATGAAGTAATGGCGCAGGTTAACGCTGCCAAGTAAGTCTACAATCTCAAGGTTTACTTAAAATAGTAAGCCTGTTGCCTTCTTGCTTTTGCTAGAATGGCGGCAGCCGAACCCCGCGAAAGCATTCTTTTGGCGGGGTTTTTTGTAACTGAGTTTTGTGCAATTTTAACTCAGAATTGTTGTAACTAATTGAAATTATTGATTATTTAAAGGTTATCTATGTCTGCCTCCGATTCGAGTTCTAAATCAAAATATCAACGCATACTCATTAAACTTAGCGGTGAAGCGCTTCTGGGAAATACGCAATACGGTATTGATCCTGAGATGTTGAAGCGAATTGCTTTAGAAATTAAAGAATTGTCAGAACTTGGGGTGCAGATTGCCTTGGTAATCGGTGGCGGCAATATATTCCGTGGAGAGGGCTTGGCTCGTTCTGGAATGGATAGGGTGACTGGCGATCATATGGGCATGTTGGCTACCGTGATTAATGCACTTGCGATGCAGGATTCATTAGAAAGCGTGGGTATCACGGCCAGAGTAATGTCGGCCATACGCATCAATGAGGTCTGTGAAGACTATATTCGTAGACGTGCTATCAGACATCTTGAAAAGGGTCGTGTGACTATTTATGCCGCTGGTACAGGTAACCCATTTTTTACTACCGACAGTGCTGCTAGTTTACGTGCTATTGAAATCGGTGCTGACTTGTTACTTAAAGCCACCAAAGTTGATGGCGTATACAGTGCTGATCCCAAAAAAGATCCATCGGCAACAAAGTTTGATGTCTTAACCTATGATCATGCGATTAATCAGAAGTTGGGTGTAATGGACGCCACCGCTCTGGTCATGTGCCGTGACAATGATTTGGATTTACGTGTCTTTGATTTGAATGAACCGGGTAACTTAAAGAATATTGTTTTGGGTAAGGATATTGGAACCTTAGTTACTGTGAAAACTTAAATATATTTATGCACCTTGTATTACTTAGGCCTTAGTCTAAGAGTTGGAGAAAAAAATGTTAGAAGAAATAAAAGCGGATGCCAAGCAACGTATGCAAAAAAGTCTTGAGTCTTTAACGCTTCAATTAAAAAAAATGCGTACTGGCCGAGCTAACCCATCATTGTTAGAGCACGTAAAAGTTGAGTCTTATGGTAGTGTGGTTCCTTTGAATCAAGTCGCTAATATTAGTGTAGAAGATTCGCGTACCTTGATGGTTACTCCTTGGGATAAAAGCATGGTGCAGCCGATTGAAAAAGCCATCATGATTGCTGACTTAGGCTTAAACCCTGCATCAGCGGGTACCGTGATTCGTGTACCTATGCCGGCCTTAACCGAAGAGCGTCGCAAGGACATGATTAAGTTAGTGAAGAATGAAGGCGAGAATGCCAAAATTGCTTTACGAAATATTCGTCGTGATGCATTAGGTGATAGTAAAGATCTTTTGAAAGAAAAAGATATTTCAGAAGACGATGATCGTCGTATGCAAGAACAAGTGCAAAAAATTACCGATGACTTTGTGTCTAAAGTTGACGACATGATTAAAGTCAAAGAAGCCGAGTTACTGGACTTTTAAGTTGTCTGATTCGGAGTTAGAGAGTCATCAATTAGTTATACCTAAGCATATTGCTATCGTTATGGATGGCAATGGACGCTGGGCAAAGGCGCAAGGTAAGCTCAGAACGTTTGGGCATAAAAAAGGCGTAGCAGTAGCACGAGACATTGTGCGTTACTGTGGTGAGTTAGGGGTAAAAAGCCTAACGCTTTTTGCCTTCAGTAGTGAAAATTGGCAAAGACCTGAACAAGAAGTTGGCTTCTTAATGCGTTTGTTTATTGAAGCCTTGCAATCCGAAGTTAAAACTCTACATAAAAATAATGTGCGCTTACGTTTTATCGGTAATCGCTCTCGCTTAGAAGAGTCTTTGCAAAAAGGCATGCACAAAGCCGAAGCTAAAACCTCAGAAAATACTGGTTTGGCTTTTAATGTGGCCGTTTCTTATGGTGGCCGTTGGGATATTGTTAATGCGGTAAAAAAAGCATCAGACAATGGTGAAGTTACCGAAGACAGTATTTCAGCAAATACCGAAACCGCAGGCCAAAATGATGTGGATTTATTTATTCGTAGCGGCGGTGAAAAACGCATAAGTAATTTTTTATTATGGCAAATGTCCTATGCAGAGCTATATTTCACCGATGTTCTATGGCCAGATTTTTCAAATGAGCATTTATTAACTGCGATACAAGACTTTTCTTCAAGACAACGACGCTTTGGTAAAACTGGCGATCAGGTAGTAGAAGAAAAAACTAATCCTTAAGTTACAAAAAAAGAGAACATCTTTAATGTTAAAGCAACGAGTTATCTCCGCCGTATTAGCTATCATTGCATTAGGTTTAGCCGTGCACTTTTTACCTGCTCCTGAACTACGTTGGATTGTGCTGTCTGTTTGGACGCTGGGCGCCTGGGAATGGTCAGGTTTTGTAAAAGGTAATACTCTAATGATGCGACTAGTTTTTACCTTGGTCGCCTTTATTCTTATGCTGGTATCTTGTTTGGGCTTTGTGAGTATTCGTAATATTCAGACTGTATTGTTCATAGCCGCAATTTTTTGGGTAATAGCGTTTGTGCAAATCACTCAATTTCCTAAAACTTTTTCTACGGTCTTCACCTTATTGGCTGGAATTTTGGTTGTAGTGCCCAGTTATTATGCCTTTGATTATTTACTGGTAAATTTCAAACTTTGGTACGTACTTATTTTATTGTTAATGATATGGGCAGCGGATGTGGGCGCCTATTTCAGTGGTAAGGCTTTAGGTAAAAATAAGTTGGCGCCTAATGTGAGCCCTGGGAAAACCCGTGAAGGTGCAGTAGGTGGTTTACTGCTTTCAGTTATTGTTGGACTCGTGGCCGCAAAGTTTTTATTAGATATTTCTTGGGCTAATGCATTACAGCATTTTGCTGTCCTTGGTATTTTAGTGGTGATTAGTTCTGTTGTTGGCGATCTTACTGTCAGTATGTTTAAGCGAAATGCTGGAGTGAAAGATAGTGGGGTGTTTTTACCGGGTCATGGCGGTGTCATGGATAGAGTTGATAGTTTGTGTGCCGGTGTAGTGTTTTTTGCTCTCTGGTTAATGCTCTCTGGAGCCGGAAATAATATAAGCTCATTAAGTTCGATTATCTAAATGAAACCATCAAAACAACAATCGATTTGCTTGCTTGGTGCAACGGGTAGCATTGGTGAATCTACACTTGCTGTATTAGACTTGCACCCTGAAAAATTCTCGGTCTTTGCCTTAGGCGCTAATGCTAATGTAAATGGCTTATTTGATTTATGTCAAAAGTACTTTCCTCGTTATGCCGTAATGGCGGATGTGGATGCGGCTACGCAATTGCAGGATTTACTCAGTCATGCCAATTCTAAAACCTTGGTGCTAGCAGGAAGTGGTGCATTAGATCGGGTTGCCAGTCATGCCGATGTGGATATTGTTGTAGCCGCTATCGTGGGAGCCGCAGGACTTTCATCAACAATGGCTGCCGCTAAAGCAGGCAAGAAAATACTTTTAGCCAATAAAGAAGCGATTGTCATTGCCGGTAATTATTTATTGGAAGCTGTGCATCAGAATAATGCCGAATTAATTCCTTTAGACAGTGAACATAATGCAATTTTTCAATGCCATCCTATTGCTCACTCTAATGTACGCATAGGTGAGTCTCATAATAGTGTTAATAAAGTGTTGCTAACCGCATCCGGAGGGCCTTTTTTAAAGCGTGATTTGAGCACGTTTAAAGACATTACGGTTGCAGAAGCCTGTGCTCACCCTCGATGGGATATGGGTAGAAAGATTTCAGTCGATTCTGCCACCATGATGAATAAAGGCTTAGAGTTTATTGAGGCTTGTTATTTGTTTAA
>CALHVH010000037.1 GCA_938039225.1 uncultured Gammaproteobacteria bacterium | reverse complement strand
TGGTTGCTGAAACTGCCACTGGTATGCTCGTAGGTATGAATATTCCGCCAGATAAGATTGGTGTGATTAAATCACTTAAAGTTGATTATCTTAAACGAGTAGAAGGTGATTTAACCGCCGTAGCAGTATTAAGTGATGAACAAGTAGAGCTAATATCAACTACTGAAAAAGGCGATACCCAAGTACAAGTCACGATTTGTGATTCTGCAAACAAGGAGCCTATTGTAGCCACAATGATTTGGGCTTGGATTCCAAAAAAGCGATAGTTTTTTTAACCCCTCTAGTGAAACAATTTATACAAAACTATTTCTCAGCCCCCAACGATGCTTTAATGCAAGTCGCTCTTGGTGGTGAAAAAGTGGCTGCCCATCTACGCTTGTACGTACTTGGTCTTCTCTGGATTAGTTCAATAATACTATGTTTCTTTTTAGATGATATTCCATTTGAACTAGTTATTGGGATCTGTGCTGGTACTATTGCCTTTTGCAGTGCCATAAGTGTTTTATACCTATCAAAGAAACCAACACGTAATACGTTAAGGCACTTTTTAATCTGTGCTTTTGACATCACACTGATCAGTTCAACCTTATTTTTTTTTGCTCTAGTTGGAAAACCAGAAGTCGCAATAAACTCCATGGTGGTGTGGGAACTGTATTTAATCTTTATTCTAGCTACAGGCGTTTACTTCGATACTCGAATAACGATAAGTATCAGCTTTTTAGCTCTACTCCAATATTTATTTATTTTACTATGGGTTAACCACAACTGGGATATGGCAAATTACAACCCTAGTCAAAGTAATCTATTTACTGGGATCAGTTGGTATGTGCAATTAGCACGCCTTGCTCTTATATTTATTGCTGGTCTAATCACTGTAGGTATAGTTATTAGAAGCCGTAAATTGTTAATGCTCTCTGGTACTGATACTTTAACCAGTTTAGAGAACCGACGTGTTTTTGAAGTACGCTTAGAGCAAGAAATTGCTAGAGCAGCTCGAGAAAATTCAACTTTCTGTGTTGGATTCATTGATATTGATCACTTTAAAAAATTTAATGATGACTGGGGACATGCTAGTGGTGATAAAGTTTTAGTTATATTTGCAACAGTCTTAAAGCAATATTTACGTAAAGAAGATATTATGAGCCGCTGGGGCGGAGAAGAATTTATTATCCTGTTCCCGAATACTGATAAACAAACGGCGCACACCCTTTTAGAACGTATAAAAACCAAAATGTCAGAAAATCCGCTACCCATAAGCAATAATGAAGTTCGAATTTATTTTAGTGCTGGTATTTCGGAATTTCCGAGCGAACAACAAGAAGCAAGCCCACTGATAGATCTTGCAGATTCAAGATTACAACTCGCAAAACTTGCTGGTCGTAATCAAATCATCATTAACTCTTAAGAAGCATTATATGTTTATATTTGAAATAGGATTTATTTTTTTTACTTTCCTGTCTGTAATAAGTTCTAAATCAAAAAAGAATTCTCTTGCAGTTGTTACGCTGATTTTAAGTACCATCACTTTATTATTACATTTATTTACAGAGGGTTTTCGCTGGCAATTTGCTTTTGCTTATTGTGTTTTTTGTGTATTACTCCTGCTCAATTTACGCAAAACACCTTTGAGTAATGTAGTCAAAGTTCTCAGCGTTATTGGCTTAGGTCTGTCATTATTGCTAGCAATTATGCTTCCCAACCTTATACATAATAAAAATACAGGGAACTACGCCGTAGGGAGTTACTCATTCCAAGTAGAAGCTGAACTGACAAAACGTTCATTACCAACAAAAGTATGGTTCCCAATTGAAAATAGTCAAAATTTACAAAAAGACTATTGGATCAAAAGCTATTCTGAGATTGGGCCTCAGCTTGCAAAACTGGCTGGCATGCCTAAATTTATATTTCAACATTTGACCAACGCAAAACCTACTTATCTTAGTAACCCAGTAAAAGCAGTGAATAGTGCTAAGCCTATTGTTCTTTTATCTCATGGTAGAGGCGCTATTAAAGAGTTTAATGCTTTTATGGCACAAGAATTAGCAAGTCATGGTTATGTTGTCTTAGCGCCTGACCATACTGGAGGAGCATTATTAAGTATACTCAATGACGGCACAAAAATTGCTTTTGATCCCAAAGAATTTGGAGAGAATGAAAACTTAAGCCCTGATGCTAAGCAAGATAGAGTACAAAATTTAGGTATGCGCTGGGCAAATGACTTAGATGAAGTACTTAATAATTTTCAAAAGCAATTTCCAGAATATCGTAACCGAAAAGTAATTGTTGGTGGTCATTCAACAGGTGGCGGCTCTACAATGCAATACTGTTATACACGAGCAAATTGCTTAGGTGTTATTGGTTTAGACCCTTGGTTTGAACCAGTTAGTGATGAAATTCTAAAACTTGGTTTGAGCAAACCTCTGCTAAGTGTATTTAGTGATCCTTACGAAAAAGACTTTGAGCCAATTAACCATCAGCGTTTCAAAAATATTGAAAAAGCCATGCAGGCAAATAATGTCTTTGTAAAAGAAGTTGTCATAGCAAAGTCTGGACACCTAGACTATTGCGATGCTGCTCTGCTTTCGCCCTATAGTTATCTCTTTGGACAAGATAAAGGAAAAATAAAAACTCGCAAAGTTATGCAAATAATCAATCAACATGCTCTTGATTTTATAAACGCTCTAGCTGAAGGTAATAATTTACAAACTATTCAATGGCAAACATTCCCAGAAGAAATGAATTGGGTTGATGTCGAATAATTTATTAAGACGACTTTTAATTACTCTTAGTGCATACTAAGCAACACTCTACACAAAAGCCATTTGGATAAATTTTTGAAAAACGAAAAATTTTCTAAAAACACCGCCATCGCCGTTATTGTTGCCAATATGGTGGGTACGGGTGTGTTTACTAGTTTAGGTTTTCAGCTTTTAGATATTCAATCCGGGTTTGTAATTCTAATGCTGTGGTTAGTTGGGGGAGTTACGGCACTCTGTGGAGCCTTAAGTTATGCCGAATTAGGTGCCATGTTTCCTCGCTCTGGAGGTGAATACAATTTCCTTAATGAAATCTATCACCCTCTAGCCGGATTTGTATCTGGCTGGGTTTCAGCAACCATAGGCTTCGCTGCCCCAACCGCATTAGCTGCTATTACTTTTGGAAAATACTTTAGTTCAGTCTTTCCACAGTTTTCATCAACCTATTTAGCTTGTGGCTTAATTATCATTTTAACCATAGTGCATGCCACTAGTCGTAAAAATAGCGGTCAACTTCAAAGCTTGTTCACGCTTTTAAAAATCATTCTAATAATCGTTTTTTGCTTGCTGTGCTTTTTCATGGTTGATACACCACAAAAGATCAACTTTTTACCCAAAGCAGGTGATAAGGACTTAATTTATAGTGGTGCTTTTGCAGTATCACTGATTTATGTCAACTATGCTTTTTCTGGCTGGAATGCGGCGACTTATTTATCTAACGAATTAGATCAACCAACAAAAAACTTACCCTTGATTCTTGGCATAGGTACTGGACTTGTATTGCTCTTATATTTAGCCCTCAATTTTATATTTTTATACGTAGCCCCAATTGAAAATCTAAAAGGCCAAGTTGAAGTCGGTTATATTGCTGCACAATCGGTATTTGGTCCTTCTGGTGCTGCCATTATGGGTGTGTCTTTATCCTTACTCTTAATATCAACTGTCAGTGCAATGATAATTGCTGCACCGAGAGTATTACAAATGATAGGTGAAGATTTTTCGGTATTTAAATTTCTAGGTAAAACTAATAAACATTCTATACCAGCTAATGCCATTTATATACAAGCTGCGATTAGTTTACTATTTATATTAACCGGTACCTTTGAATCTATTCTTATCTATTCAGGCTTCACCATGGGACTAAATACTTTTCTAGCTGTACTTGGATTATTTATATTAAGATATAGAAAACCAAAATTAGCAAGACCTTATAAAACCTGGGGCTACCCAACCACACCATTTATATTTCTTAGTCTTACTGGTTGGACGCTCGTGTATTTATTAATTGATAAACCTAAGGAATCTCTTTTAGGCTTATTAACCATTGCCATTGGTATAGTAATTTATTTTATATCTGAAAAAATGAGTATTAAACGACATGCACAGTGAGTTATTAAGCTATCCCGTAAGTATTCAACAAAATATCACATGGAGTGATATGGATGCCTACCAACACGTAAACAACGCCGTATATTTTAGATATTTTGAAGATGTGCGTATGTCTTATTTTGAAAAAATAGGCGTCAATGCCTATATGTCAGAACATAATATTGGTCCAATCCTAGCATCAACAACCGCAAATTATAAGGCTCCTCTTACCTATCCGGATAAACTTACTATAGCAGCACGTATAAGCACTATTCATAACAAAAAACTCACAATGGACTATATTGTGTATAGTCATTCCTTAGATAAAATAGCTACAATTGGCTCTGGTTTAGTTGTTTATTTTGATTACAACCAGCATCATAGTTGCCAAATACCCGAACCCATTATTAAACAAATAAAGCTGATTGAACATAAAGCTTAAGTAGAGAATCATGAAAACAGAACAAGAACTTCGCGTAGAACTCGCGGCCCTTTATAGAATATTTGATTTCTTGGGTTGGTCAGAAATGATTTACAACCATATCACTGTAAAAATTCCGAGCGAAGAAAATGCTTTTCTTATTAATCCCTACGGACTACATTATTCGGAAGTTAAAGCGTCTAATTTAGTAAAAGTAGATATCAATGGAAAGGTTTTAGACGATACACCTTATAGAGCTAATCCAGCTGGCATGACCATACATTCCGCCATTCATGCAGCCCGCCCAGACGCGCATTGCATTAGTCATACGCATACAACTGAAGGTATGGCCATTGCGTGTTTAGAAGAAGGTTTACGTTACGATAATTTTTATTCTGTATTACTTTATGGGCAAGTTGCATATCATGACTTTGAAGGTATTACCGTAAATCCTGGCGAAAAAGAAAGACTGGTAAAAAGTTTAGGCAACAAAAACTTACTCATTTTACGTAACCATGGTTTATTAGTTTGTGGTCGAGATATTCCTGAAACGTTTATTAATACTTGGGGATTCCAACGCGCCTGTGAAATACAACACGCTACCGACATAACCGGCAAGAAAAATATACCCGTGGATAAATCTATTGGGGAAAAATCAGCAGAATTATTAAAATTACAAATGTCTGGTATGCAAGCCGGTCATTTGGAATTTAATGCCTTTGTAAGAAAAATTGATGCGATTGATCCAAGCTATAGAGATTAAAATATTATTTAAACACCACGTTAAAATACTCACACACAATGGGCATATCTTCACTTGGGAAATATTTTGTATTTGCTAATTCACGCTGATAATAATCCCAATGAACTTTTTTCCAATAAGCTAATGACTTATCACCCTCACCTTCTCTTCGGGCAAACGCTGCTGTGATTTTATTAAAGGGAGTAATTTCTACTTTCTCAACCTCAATCACACATAAGGCAACACCTTCCCAATTAGTCACAATATATCGATCACCAACTTGCGGGAGAGTTTCATTGTTTGATTTATACCACCACAATGAGGACGCCGTAGCCCGTTTGATATTTTGCAACACTAAATCAGCACACTCATTAGCGTCTTTTTCATTGTCACAAAAATAGAAAGCGACCAACTCTGTTTTAGCTTGATTAAGAGATTTAAAATACTCACTGGTGATTTTTTCTACTGAAGGGTCTAGCTTTCTCATAAGTACCTGACAAATATAATGTTATTGAGCTTATATTGAAAAACAATATAAGCCAATTTCTAAGCATTCACACGCAATCTTTGTTTTTTATGGAATAAATCCAATTTCAACGTTCGGTTAAATCTATTATCTTTATCAATTAATTATATTAAAACCGAACGTAAATAGGTGTTAATCTTACAAATCAAATTCTCAAAGAATTACTAATATCAAAAAAGTAATCATGAATCTTAAATACAATTAATATGGAGTTTTCAACATGAGTGAAGCAAAAAGTATCGGCAAATGTCCGGTGATTCATAATCCAGTGCAAGCCACTGGTAGCTCAGCTAACCAACATTGGTGGCCTGAGCAATTAAATCTAAAAATTCTAAATCAAAACTCTCCATTAATCGATCCTATGGGAGAGTCCTTTAACTATGCAGACGAGTTTAAAAAACTAGATCTAAAAGCACTTAAAAAAGACCTCACAGATCTCATGACAGATTCTCAAGACTGGTGGCCAGCAGATTTTGGTCACTACGGTGGGTTTTTTGT
>CALHVH010000036.1 GCA_938039225.1 uncultured Gammaproteobacteria bacterium | reverse complement strand
ACTTTGGGTGACACATCGGGACCATCGCGTGAGGTTAAGACCGTACGAGATAAATCTCGCAAATTAACTTTATACAATTCAGACTCAATTGGGTCTAAATAGGCATTCTTAACATCATTACCCTGCACCACTAAACTATTATTAGATAACCATGAAGGGCTACTAAAACCATTATCCCCATCAGTCACTTGTCTTGGCGTGCCTCCATCAGCACTCACCACAAAAATATGTCGCGTGCCTTTTTCAAGATAGCCCGCACCATCAAAGCGGAACATTAAGTCGTCATACACATTTACTGGCTTTGCCCATTCTGCTCCTTTTGGAGCGGCAATAGGCTTAGCAAAAGTTTTCTTTTTTGATGGGACTAACATCGTAAAGGCAATCTGCTTGCCATCGGGAGACCATACAGGAGCGGAAGGTCCACGTTCTAGTTGGGCAATGGCAAAACTGTCACCTGTGTCCATGTAGCGAATTCGTAAACTTGGTTTTCCTTTTACCGCAGTTAAGTAAACAATCCGATCACCAGTAGGAGACCATCGTACAGATGATACTGAACTCTGACCATTGATTAAGGGACGGTGTTTTCCAGTCTTAAGGTCTATATGCCACAAATTACTTACTACTCTATCTGTGAACTTATCCATTGATCGACGCGAGTACACAACGGTATTTCCATCTGGTGACACTTGTGGTGCATCTGCATATTCCAAATCAAATATACGCTCCGAGGTAAACTTTCTTGCATCTTGCTTTTCACCATCCATAGGCTCATCAGCACTGATAGTCTGACTTACAAAAAAACTTGCCAATAGACTAAGCATCACGCTGAGCGAATAGTTGTTCATTTTCTTAAACATTACAGAATCCTTTTGGGTGGTGATAGTTAATAAAACCTTAGAGCTGTTGATTATCACTCATTCAACTTGCTAAGCGAAACGAAATTAGATTATCTAGATTTTATACTTAATGGTGCTGCTTCACGCATCGCTACATGCACTGCGTTTGAAACTCTAAAAAAGTCTTGGGTTGGAGAAAACTCATACTCAGTACTAGTTATATTTATATTTTTTGCTTGGGGTAGAATTGTATAATTGACATCAACACCGTCATAACAAGCACGACATTCACCCTCTCCAAGACTAGCAAGCAAGGCTTTGAAGTCAGTTTTATTTGCAACATTCAACCATTGCTCAACTAATTGCATATCGACTTGTCCTGAGTTAGCAATTTCACCGGCTGCCTGACGCAACACCTTAAAGCTACCATCCGACATGAGTTCATAGCGTGGGCAATTAGGCCCCATCATCATACAACCGCCATTGGTATCTATAGTTAGAATCAATTCAGCTTGTTGATTTGATATAGGTGTAAGTACTGGTGAACTAGTATCGACTGAAGGCTCAGAGCAAGCCGCTAGGCATAAAAAAAGCAGGCCAGAAAAATAAATAACTACTGTTCTCATAACCTGCTCCTTAAGACTTATTTTTGATAAAAATTTATACGGTAAACCCACCATCAACCACAATACTTTGACCCGTAGTATAGCTACTTGCTTCTGATGCTAAATATAACACGGTTCCTGCCATCTCATCTGGTACCGCATGACGTTTCATTGGTATTACGGCCATCGCCATTTTATACATATTATCATTGTCGAATAATGCACCTGCAAATTTGGTCTTAGTTAAACCTGGCAATAAGGCGTTTACACGAATCCCAAACTGAGCACATTCTTTGGCAAAAGCCTTAGTCATATTCACGACTGCAGCTTTAGTAATCGAATAAATCGCTTGATGATGACCAGGTTGAAGAGCATTAACCGACGCTGTATTGATAATACTACCGCCCCCGTTCTCTTTCATTAATTTGCCACCCTCGATACTCATAAAGAAGTAACCGCGAATATTGACATCAACCGTTTTATTATAAGCCTCTAAATCAGTCTCAAACACATGCCCAAAGTGTGGATTTGCAGCAGCATTATTTACTAAAATATCCAACTTGCCATGTTTCTCTTTAATATAAGAAAATATCTCACTAATTTGATCCATTTCGCCTACATGACATGGATGTGCTTCAGCCGAATTACCCGCTTCTTTAATCTCATCAACAACACGTTGGCAGCCAGCAATTTTACGGCTAGAAACGATGACATGAGCCCCTTGTTCAGCTAAAAGCTTTGCAATGGATTCACCAATGCCGCGACTAGCACCGGTTACTAATGCGATTTTTCCTGTTAAATCAAATAAATTTGTAGCCATAGTTTTTCTCTTTAATATTTAATGTTTATTTACCGTCATTGCGAGCCGTAGGCGCGGCAATCTCAGATTGCTTCGTCGCGTTGCTTCTCGCAATGACGAATATTGTTTAAGGCTTAAGAACGATTTTCCCTTTAGCCTCACGTCCTAAAACTTTCTTAAGGGCATCAGCTGCTTTTTCCAAAGGAAATATTTCATCGACATGCACCTTAACTTTACCTTCTAGGTACCATTTAACCAGTTCTTGCATATTAGCCATAAAAGCTTGTGGCTCTTTTTGGGTAAAGGCTCCCCAAAAAACACCGACCAATGAATAACCTTTCACAAGGGTCAAATTAATGGGCAGCTTAGGAATCGTACCGGAAGCAAAACCAATAACTAACAATCGACCATTCCATGCCATTGCTCTACTACAAGCATCAAAGGCATCACCGCCAACCACGTCGTAAGCCACATCAACACCCTTACCATCGGTAAGCGCTTTAATCTCAGTTTTTAAATCCTTTTCAGAATAATTAATGGCATGATCTGCCCCATTGGCTATGGCTAAATCAATTTTTTCTTGAGTAGAACAAACCGCAATAACAGTTGCGCCAATAGCTTTACCAATTTGCACGGCAGCTAAACCAGTACCACCAGCTGCACCAGTAACTAATAATGTTTCACCTGCTTGTAAATTGGCTCTTTGTCTTAAGGCGTGATGGGCTGTTGCATGAGCAGTGAGTAAACCTGCTGCTTCTTCATTACTAATACCATTTGGAATTGGAAAACACATACGAGCATTAATGGCCGCTTTACTGGCATACATGCCCAACATTCCCAAAGCGATCACACGATCACCAACACTAAGATGACTAACTCCATCGCCCACCTGCGAAACAATACCTGCGGCCTCAGAACCTGGGATAAATGGAAAATCAGGTTTCATTTGATAGAGACCCTGCACCATCAAGCCATCTGGATAATTAACGCCTATGGCATTTATATCCACCACAATTTCACCTTTTTTAGCAACAGGGTCAGGTAGCTCTTGATAAATTAGTTCATCAACACTGGCAAATTTCTCACATACAATAGCTTTCATTCAATTTGTCTCTTTATTTAAATCCACACATCATTTTGTGCAGTCAGTTCACCACCGGATTCGCCAGTATTAACTATGTTTTTCGGTTCAATCAGAAGTATTTCACACTCATTTTGAGCATAGGGTTTATGTTCTACCCCTTTGGGAACAATATACATTTCGCCCTCAGAAAGGCTAACCTCGCCATCACGAAGTGCAATATTTAATTGCCCTTTAATTACAATAAAAGTCTCATCCGTTTCTGCATGAGAATGCCATACAAACTCGCCCTTAACTTTAGCTAACTTAAATTGATAATCATTCATTTCAGCAATAACTTTTGGTGTCCAGTAGTCTGAAAATTTTTCAAATTTTTCTGCAAAGTTAATTGTTTTCATAATCATCATTACTTTGTAAGTAGCGTAATAACCTTGGCATTAATCTCTGCTTCAGACTCAAGTTTATTAATTTTGTTTTCAATAACCTCGTCCATCCATTCAATTAACGCATCATACATTTCAGTGGTATCAATTTTTTTATCAGAATGTTTAGCTAGTTCGACTTGAGCGTCTTTGGTTTCCAATAATTTTGGCAACATCGTATTATAAAAAGTATGCGCTCTAGGGTGCTTAAAATTAATCGCATTAAAATGTTTATGGACTTTAATTAAACGTTGTTTAAATTCTTGATGGCGAGCACCCGTTAGCTGATGATGAATGATGTCTTTAATCAAATCATTTCGCTTTAGCTCAGTGAAGTCTTCTTCAACCATCTCTTCAACCGTTTCAGAAATTTGCTCTAGCTGCAAATCTTTCTCAACTTCTTTGCGCGTCACACCTTTTATCACATAATAGCCGCCGGTTAGTGCCAGGGCTCCAAATATCAATTCAATTAATATAATCATAAAAAATAATTTATTTAAGCTTTAGCTATTGCTTGCAAAGCCATTTCTGCCAATGGACCAACAAAAGCACCAACTTGAGCTGCTTGCTTGCTTGAAGCATTACCGTCGGCAGCACGTTTTGCAACACCTTGTGCAATGGCTCCCAAACGGAAGAAGCAAAATGCTAAGTAAAATTCCCAGTGTGGTATAGATTCTATACCTTTACGTTCACAAAACATAGCAACGTACTCTTCTTCACTTGGAATATTAAGTTCGGCACGATCAACTCCGTATAAACCTGACATATTACCCATACCACCCGGTAAACGTAAACTCATACATTGATAAGCTAAATCAGCGTAAGGATGACCCAAAGTAGACAATTCCCAGTCAAGAACAGCAATTATTTTTTTGTTCTCTTTATCAAACATGACATTATCTAAACGATAATCACCATGCGATAAAGCTACTTGCCCATCGTCTTCAGGCATATTAGCTTCTAGCCATGCAATTAATTTATCCATTGCTGGAATCTTATCAATCTCACTGGCACGATATTGTTTGGTCCATCGACTTAGTTGACGTTGATAATAATTACCTGGCTTTCCATAATCTGCTAAACCAACTTTATTTATATCAACCGAAGATAAAATTGCCAAAACACGATTCATTTCAGCATACATCCCAATACGCGTTTGTTCATCTACTTCATGCAATGCAGGATTCCAATGAATATTACCATCCAAAAATTCCATTAGATAAAACATTGAACCGATTACATCTCGATCTTCACACAAATGATAAACTTGTCCAACCGGAACATCTGTGTTTTTCAGTGCAGCTAAAACTCGAAACTCTCTATCGACCGCATGTGCCGAAGGTAAAAGTTTACCTGGTGGTTGACGTCTTAAAACATAACTTCCTGACGCCGCATCGATTTTGAAAGTGGGATTAGATTGTCCCCCTTTGAATTTATTTGCTGTAAGAGGACCTTTAAAGCCTTCAACATGGGCTTCTAAATAAGCGGCTAATTTAACTTCATCTAGTGAATCTACTGCGGACATAGCTATCTCTGTATTAAATTAATTTGTTAAGAATTAAACTTTAACATAGGTAGCAGCGAGGTTACGACCCAACTGCATCATGTGTACTTGGTCGGGACCATCTGCTAGACGTAAGGTTCTAGCATATGCGTACATATGGGCTAATGGTGTATCTTGACTAAGACCAACAGCACCATGAATTTGCATTGAGCGCTCTAGTACACGAATAGTCATATTCGGTACGATAATTTTAATCATTGCAATGAGTTCTTTAGCTACTTTATTGCCATGCGTATCCATGCGAGAAGCCGCTTTAAGCGTCATTAATCTAGCTTGCTCGATTTCACAAGCGGACATAGCAATATCTTCTCTTACCGATTGGTTCTTGATAAGAGGACGTCCAAATACAACTCGAGAATTTGCACGTTCACACATCATATCCAAAGCAACTTGGGCTACACCAATCATGCGCATGCAATGATGAATGCGACCAGGACCTAAGCGACCTTGGGCAATTTCAAATCCTTTACCCTCACCCAAAATTAAATTTTCTTTAGGTACACGTACATTATCAAAAATTATTTCCGCATGACCTTCAGGTGCATCATCATAGCCTAAGACTTGCATTGGGCGCTTGACATCAACGCCCGGTGTGTCCATAGGAACAAGAATCATCGACTGCTGGGTATAACGATTTTCCCCGTCCGGATCACTTTTACCCATTACGATCATAACTTTACATTGCTCACGACAAGCGCCAGAAATATAAAACTTATGTCCATTAATTACATAGTCATCGCCATCACGAATGATAGAAGTTTCAATATTAGTCGCGTCACTAGAACCCACTTTTGGTTCGGTCATGGCGAAGGCTGAACGAATTTCACCATTTAATAATGGCTCTAAATATTGTTTCTTTTGTTCCGCATTACCATATCGTGCTAGAACTTCCATATTGCCTGTATCAGGAGCTGCACAATTGAACACCTCAGACGCCCAAATCACTTTACCCATTTCTTCAGCTAGTGGCGCGTACTCTAAATTAGTTAAACCAGGAGACTCTTCATAGGCTGGTGGTAAAAAGAAATTCCATAAGCCCTGGGCTTTTGCCTTGGCCTTTAACTCATCAACAATAGGTGGCGTGCTCCATCTATTTTTAACTAACTGTTCTTCAAATAACTCCTGATTTGGGATGATATGCGTATCAATAAACCCTTTGACTTGTGATATTAAGTCTTTCACTTTATCTGTGTATTCAAATTCCATAGTAATTCCAATTTTTTATTTTCTGAAGTTATGTGATTGAGTTATAAAACTGATTTAACTGTAAGTTATAAACTCTCGTTTTTCGATATTATCTAAATGCGGTACGTTATTAAAACTATGTAAGCGAGCTCGATCAGCATTAAAAAAACAATGTGTGATGGAGGTGTTACGAATTTGTAAATTCAAATCAATCATGCTGTCTTGATCAGCTCCTAATAGATGACTAATCGCCATACCGATAGCACCACCTGATGTCACAGCGATTACTTTTTTACCGACATGCTCTTTACTTAAAGCATTTAGAAAACTAATCACACGTGCTTGAAACTCTGAAAATTTCTCAGGAACAAACTCGTCTAAACGGCCATCTGACCATGCTTTCATGGCTAATTTAAACACTCGGTAAAATTCTGAACGATCTGCACTTTTCTTTGGCTCTAACTCAGGATGTAACTGCATAAACCCAAAAGCTACGGCTTTAAAGTCAAACTCATTAAGTTCTGGGAAAACCGTTGCTGATTTAATTTTTGTATCTAAGTCGGAAAATTTAGGATGAGATAGCAAGCCTTTATGCAAACCCTCTAGGGTTTCTCTGTGTCTAACCATGTCGCCAAGCACAACTTTATCGAATTCCATTTGCTCTTGAGCTAAATGCTGACCCAACCATTCCGATTGTTTATGTCCAAGTTCAGAAAGCTTATCGTAGTTTTCTGCACCAAAGGAAGCTTGAGCGTGTCTGATTAAATATAGTTCTGCCATTTTTTCCTAATTCCAAAAAATAAAGTCATGTTTATAATGACTATTTACGTATTTTATGCCTTTTTACATTATATTTGTAATTTATTTTTAAAATCTGTATTATTCATATCACTTATATACAAAAATCGTCCAGAGTCATGTAATGCATAAAAACACCGATTTGAACTTATTTAAAGTATTTATTGCTATTTACCAGCAACGGAACCTTACTCGGGCTGCTGAAGCCTTATCAGTTACCCAGCCAGCGGTAAGTAATGCCCTTAATCGTCTACGTGCCAATTTCAATGATCAACTCTTTATTCGCACTCATCAAGGCATGACTCCAACGCCATTTTCGGAAAGTATTATTGAACGCGTACAAGAAGCCATACAATTATTAAATTCTAGCCTCTCCAGTAAAGAAGTATTTGAGCCCAGTACTAGCAAAAGACGTTTCAGCATCAGCATGAATGATCTCATGGAAGGAATATTGCTGCCTAAATTGATTGAACGCATTCAAAAAGAAGCACCTAATATTGTTTTAGAATGTTTCCATGTAAAACGTTCAGATTTAGAAAGTGAACTAGGCAAAGGCAGTATAGACTTAGCCTTAGATGCCATTATCGCGAGTGCCAGTACCCAACTGGAAACGCTTAAGATAGAGAGCGCACCTTTTGTCTGTGTAGTACGCAAGAATCATCCTATTATTAAGAATTCTCTTACATTAGAAGAATATTTAGACTTAAAACACATTGTGGTATCTAGTCGACGTAAAGGACTCAGTTTTGAAGATACGGTACTAAAGCGACTTGGACATAAACGAAAAATTGCATTACGCATACCCTATTACCGAGTTGCTCCATTGATTGTTGAACAAAGTGACTTAGCCATCACTGTGCCACGCTCATTGGTTGATGAAAACAAATTCACGGTTCTAGAATTACCTTTTGATGTTTCCAATCTTAAGTTGAATTTATATTGGCATAAAAATGCCCAAGATGACCCTGGAATAAACTGGTTACGAGATATTGTTAGCGAGCTTGCAATAAATTTTGTAAATTAATAGAAATTTGCCCTTTTTTAAGTATTTTCAGGGCTTTAAACGAACCCTGCTCTCAAGCAATAGGTATAATACGCGACTACTATAATCGTGATAATTTGACGGTTTACTCATAACAAACAGTGCAAGTATCTACTCGACTCGCAACAATCGAAAGCGCATTAAATCTCATGGAAAAAACATACGACCCACACGCCATTGAACAAAGCTGTTACCAAGACTGGGAAAGCAAAGGTTACTTTAAAGAAGGAAAACACGTAGCCAATGATAATACCGATGCTTATAGCATTATGATTCCACCTCCCAATGTAACAGGCAGCTTACATATGGGGCATGCCTTCCAACACACTATCATGGATGCATTGACACGTTATCAACGTATGCGCGGTGCTAAAACCTTGTGGCAGCCGGGTTCTGATCACGCCGGTATCGCTACCCAAATGGTTGTAGAAAGACTACTGGCTAAGGACGATGTGTCCAGACACGATTTAGGCCGTGAAAAATTTGTAGAAAAAATTTGGGAATGGAAAGAACAATCAGGCGGAACAATTAGTCAGCAAATGCGTCGCTTAGGTGATTCTTGTGATTGGGAGCGTGAAGCTTTTACCATGAGCCCAGAACTGTCTGAAGCCGTTACCGAAGTTTTTGTAAAACTACATGAAGAAGATTTAATTTATAGAGGTCAACGCTTAGTTAATTGGGATCCAGTTTTACAAACGGCAATTTCAGGCTTAGAAGTTGAAACCAAAGAAGTCAATGGTTCTATGTGGCATTTCGCCTATCCTTTAGCTGATGGTGCTGTTGATGGTATTGAAGAGATAGTTATTGCAACCACTCGTCCTGAAACCATGTTGGGTGATGGTGCTGTGGCTGTACACCCAAGTGATGAGCGTTATAAAAACCTAATTGGCAAGATGGTAAGACTACCGATTGCTGATCGCTTAATTCCTATTATTGCAGATGAATACCCTGATCCAGAGTTTGGTTCAGGTGCTGTGAAAATTACCGGCGCACATGACACTAACGATTTTGAAGTGGCCATGCGTAACAATATTCCTTTAATTAAATTAATGGATACACAGGCAAGAATGATTGTTACTGAAGAAAACAATGTGCCACAACGTTATGCTGGTGTAGACAGATTTGAAGCCAGAAAGATGGTCATTAGAGAAGTTGAAGAACTCGGCTTATACAGAGGCAAAGAAAATAAAGTTATTGCCCAACCTTTTGGTGATCGAAGCGGCGTTGTTATTGAACCCATGTTGACAGAACAATGGTATGTAAAAGTAGGACCACTTGCTGAGCCTGCTATTAAAGCGGTTGAAAATGGTGATATTAAATTTGTTCCTGAAAACTGGAGTAATACCTACTTTCATTGGATGCGGAATATTCAAGACTGGTGTATCTCTCGTCAACTCTGGTGGGGGCATCAAATACCCGCATGGTATGACGAAAACGCTAAGGTCTATGTAGGTCGTAGTGAAGATGAAGTTAGAGCAAAATATAATTTAGGGGATATCGCATTACGTAGAGACGAAGATGTCTTAGACACGTGGTTCTCTTCGGCTTTATGGCCAATGGCTACTTTAGGTTGGCCTGAAAAAACGGAAGCATTAGAAACCTACTTACCGACCAATGTATTGGTAACCGGTTTTGACATCATATTCTTCTGGGTGGCCCGCATGATTATGATGGGCCTAAAGTTCACTGGCAAAGTTCCTTTTAAAGAAATTTATATTACTGGCCTGATTAAAGACGAGAACGGTCAAAAAATGTCTAAGTCCAAAGGTAATGTCTTAGACCCTATTGATTTGATTGATGGCATAGATTTAGAAAGCTTAGTCGCCAAACGAACCAGTGGCATGATGCAACCACAGATGGCCAAAAAAGTTGAGAAAAATACTCGTAAAGAGTTTGCAAAAGGTATTGAACCATATGGTACCGACGCTTTACGATTTACTTTTGCTGCGTTAGCCTCAACCAGCCGAGATATAAACTTCGATTTAAATCGAGTTGAGGGTTATCGAAATTTTTGTAATAAAATCTGGAATGCTTCACGTTATGTCTTAATGAATACAGAAGAGCATGATTGTTCTAGCGATGGTGCTGAATATTCAACGGCCGACCAATGGATACAGTCGCGTTTTAACGCCACTGTTAAAACGGTGCATGCAGACTTTGCAAAATATCGTTTTGATTTAGCTGCAAAAGCTTTGTATGACTTCACCTGGAATGAGTTCTGCGATTGGTACCTAGAATTATCAAAACCAGTTCTTTATAGTGATGAATCATCAAATGCTTTGAAAAAAGGTACTCGTAATACGCTAGTAGACATTTTAGAAAAACTTTTACGTCTACTGCACCCTATCACGCCTTTCATCACAGAAACAATCTGGCAAACGGTTGCTCCTCTGGCAGGAACTTCATCAGCCGCTGATGATACGTCGATTATGATTCAGGCTTACCCAGAATATGATCCTGACTTAGATAATAGCCAAGCTGAAGATTCGGTAGAATGGATTAAGCAATTCATATTAGGTATACGACAAATCCGTGGCGAAAAGAACATTGCTCCATCAAAAACTATTACTGTTTTGGTTTCAAATGCCTCTCTCGATGACTTATCTAAAATTGAAAAGCATAAAAACTTCCTTAATAAACTTGCCAAAATCGAATCAATCGAAATTCTGGACTCTAAAGCTGAAATTCCACTTGCTGCGACCGCTTTACTTGGCCAGATGAAATTATTTGTACCTTTGGCAGGTCTTATTGATGCTGCAGCTGAAATTGCAAGCTTAGAGAAGCGTTTATCCAAGTCTCAAGCACAAGTTGATGGCTTAGTGAAAAAGCTAGGAAATGATAAATTTGTAAACAGTGCTCCTGAAGCCGTAGTAGAAAAAACCAAGACTCAGCTCTCAGATGCTGAGCAAATCGTAGAACAATTAAATGAACAAATTGCCACAATGCAAGCATTGTTGTAATTAAATCATAACCAGAGGATAGGCGTGGATACACAAGTTAATTTGCACACATTAGCAGAGCAAGTCGCTCTGACTATGGATGACTTAATATTAGGCAAGCAAAAACAAGTGCGCTTGGCACTGGCCTGTTTACTTGCCGAAGGTCACTTGTTAATTGAAGATGTGCCTGGCGTGGGAAAAACCACCTTGGCTCATGGCTTAGCCAAGGTTCTAGGCTTAAGTTTTCAACGAATTCAATTTACCAGTGATTTATTACCGGCCGATGTAACTGGGGTATCTATTTACAATCGCGATGATAGAATCTTTGAATTTAAAGCCGGTCCAGTATTTTCACAACTGTTATTAGCCGATGAAATTAACCGCGCAACACCAAAAACCCAGAGTTCTCTATTAGAAGCCATGGAAGAACGTCAAGTAACTAATGATGGCGTTGCTCATAAATTACCGCAACCATTTTTTGTTATAGCCACACAGAATCCCAGCGAACAGATTGGAACTTTCCCATTACCAGAGTCTCAATTAGATAGATTCTTAATGCGTATAGATATAGGATATCCAGACGCAAAAGCCGAACGTCGCTTATTAGAGCAAGGTGATACACGTCATTCTTTAACAGATGTTCAAGCCACAACTTCTGAGCAGCAACTCACAGCATTAACCCAAGCCGTCAATGACATAAGCGTAAGCCCTGCCCTACTAGATTATGTGCAAGCAATCATAAAGACTACTAGACAAACTGATTTGTTTTTACATGGTTTGTCACCACGTGCGGCTTTAGGCTTAATTCGTGCTGCAAAAGCTTGGGCTTTTTTATCGGGTCATAAAGGCGTTTTACCTGAAGATGTACAAGCGGTTTTATCAGGCGTTGTAGACCATCGCTTAGTCATACGTCACAAAGAGCGTGTGGGCAAATCAGCATCACAATTTTTACAGCAAGAAGTAGCCATCCCCTAATGATCGCTGCCTAATGCCAATTAATGACCACTAAGACTAAAAAAAGAAGTTTTGCTAGACGCTTAATTGACCGTAGTCCTAAGTGGGCCAAAAAGAGGCATGCACCGGATAACATCCCTTATAAAATTTCAGGCCGTCGGATTTATATCATCCCAACACGCTTTGGTTTCATTTTCGCTCTTGCTGTCTTTGCATTATTACTGGGATCAATGAATTACAGCAATGGTCTAGCTTTTCTTTTGACCTTTATCTTGACTGCTGTTGGTTTTGTTTCCATGCATCTGACCAACAGTAACCTATCGAACATCTATGTAGAACCGATGTTGAATGAAGCTGTTTTTGCAGGTGAAAATGCTCTTTTACAATTACGTTTATGGCATAAAGATACAGACCGTCCTGAAATAGCAATTACTCATAAACTCGCCTTAAGCAATCATGCTCATTGCTGCGTCGACGAGTATGGCAGCATTGCTAGTGTGCACATGCAAACCTCACAACGCGGATATTTAGAAATAGATCACTATATGCTTAGTACGCGCTTTCCTATGAATATGTTTTTTGCCTGGACTGTAGTATTACAACCATTACGCTGCATTGTGTATCCGGAACCTAGCGATGAAGCGCCTGAAATATTTGGTCAGAGTACGCAAAGTGAAAGCAACAAATCAAGCAATCGGCCAGGTCAAGACGACTTTGCCGGATTACGTGAGTATCAATGGCAAGATTCTCCACAACACATTGCTTGGAAAAGTTATGCCAGCCAAGATAAATTATTAGTCAAACAGTTCAGTGAATCCGTATCAAAAACCAGTGTATTTGATATTGATGAATTAAGTTCTGGAAACTTAGAAACACGTCTGTCGCAACTATGCCGCCTAATATTAGATGCCGAAGATAAGCAACAAAATTATGGTCTCAAATTAGGGGACATTATCATACCAACCAACCAAGGTGATAAACATAAACACAATTGTTTGGCAGCGCTTGCAAGCTATAAATTAGAGCCCTCGATAGGCAATAAGTCATGATGTCCGATGCCTCCTATCGCCTAGTCCCATGGACATTAGCGGCTTTGATATTCAGTGCACTTCCGCATGCCTTCATAATGCCACTGCATATTTTCATTCTGATGATGGGCTTATTGCTGATTCGGTTTGTGATGCACAAGAAAGTGATGCGTATGCCTCCAAACTGGCTTAAATACGCCATGGCCGGTATCTGTGTGGTAATCGTGCTTTCAACTTTTCATACCATTACAGGCGCTTTAGCAGGCGGTGCCTTTTTGCTTTGTATGGTCACAATAAAAACTTATGAGACTAGCACTTTACGTGATCACACGGCATTAATCTTAGCTGCATTTTTTATCATCACAAGTTATGTTTTAGAAAACAATGAAATCTGGGTTGGCTTATATGTACTTCTAGCAAGTGCCTTATGTATTTTTGTTTTATTAAAAATTTCGGC
>CALHVH010000035.1 GCA_938039225.1 uncultured Gammaproteobacteria bacterium | reverse complement strand
AAAGGAATGGTATACACAATCGGCGCTTGTAACTCATCCACATTATCTGGCATATGAATTACATGCACGCCATCTTCAGATTTCATCTCAGCTTTAGAATCAGTAAATACATACAGCTCACCACCACGCGCTCTTACTTCTTGTAAGTTGGCTTTTACTTTTTCAAGTAATTGGTTATTTGGGGCAACTGTAATAATCGGCATGTCTTCATCAACTAATGCCAATGGACCATGCTTTAGCTCGCCCGCAGGATAAGCTTCGGCGTGAATATAAGAAATCTCTTTTAACTTCAAAGCCCCTTCCATAGCGATTGGGTACATCGCACCACGACCTAAGAATAATGCATGATGTTTATCAGCAAAATTTTCCGCTAATTTTTTAATCGGCGCATCAAGCTCTAAGGCATGCTCGATTAAACGTGGTAAAGCATTAAGTGAATTTACATAGCCGGCTTCTTCACCTTCAGCAAAACCTTTGTTTTTGCCTAAGACTAAGGCCAATAATGACAATGCGGTTAATTGTGTTGTGAATGCTTTAGTTGATGCAACACCAATCTCAGGGCCTGCACGTGTCATCAAAACCAAATCAGACTCTCTAACCATGGCACTTTCAGGCACATTACAAATACCCAATGTGCCTAGATAACCTAATTTTTTAGCTAAACGTAAAGCTTCTAAGGTATCTAAAGTTTCACCTGACTGAGATATCGTTACAAATAATGTATTGGGGGTAAGCACTGGGTTGCGGTATCTATATTCCGAAGCAATTTCAACTGAACAGGGTAATTTAGCAATTTGCTCAATCAAGTAACCGGCCACCAAGCCTGAATGATAACTAGTACCACAGGCGACAATTTTAACTTGCTCTACTTTTTTAAAGATATCTTCAGCTTCATGCCCAAAAATACTTGAAAACACACGACCTGAGTGAATACGCTCCTCTAAAGTATTGGTAACCGAATAAGGTTGTTCGTAAATTTCTTTAAGCATAAAGTGACGATACTCACCCTTATCCATTGCATCAGCATTTAGTTCACTTTCTTTGGTTGGGCGATCAACAATTGCACCAGATTCGTCATGAATTTTGACAGCATCACGCGTAATAACGGCAATATCACCTTCTTCAAGGAATTTAAAATTTCTTGTAACTGGTAACAAAGCAGAAACATCTGAAGCGACAAAATTTTCACCTATACCTAAGCCAATGACTACAGGGCAACCGGCTCTAGCAACAACTAACTTGTCAGGATCATCCGGGCAAGTAACTACTAAAGCAAAGGCACCAATTAATTCATCAACCGTTTTCTTAACCGCTGTGAATAACCCATTTTCCGTTTTAAGATATTGATGAATTCGATGCGCTACCACTTCGGTATCCGTATCGGAATGTAAAGTAACACCATTAGCAATCAGGTCATCTTTAATGACTTCAAAGTTTTCAATAATGCCGTTATGAACAATACCAATGCGTGTATCAGAAAAATGAGGGTGAGCATTACGCACACTTGGTACACCATGAGTTGCCCAACGAGTATGTGCAATGCCAATAGTTCCATGCAAAGGATCAGTATCCAGAATATCTTGAAGAGCTTGGACTTTACCTTTGGCTCTATGACGATGTAACTCGTTTTTCTCATCCAGAATAGCGACACCAGCCGAATCATAGCCTCTGTATTCCAAACGACGTAGACCTTCCATTAGAATGGGTACTACATTACGTTCTGCAATTGCTCCAACAATTCCGCACATATTAAATTCCTATTTATCTCGTGGTTTTTTTTCAGGGCGTTTCCAACCTGGAATGGTTTTTTGTTTCGCTCTAGCTATAGTCAATTCAGAAGCAGGTGTATCTTTAGTTATTACGGATCCTGCAGCGATGGTAGACCCTTCACCAATTTCAACAGGAGCAACTAACATAGTCCCTGAACCAATAAATGAATCTTTTTTAATAACTGTTTTGTATTTATTCACACCATCATAATTACAAGTCACTGTACCAGCACCAACATTTACGTCAGCACCAATTTGAGCGTCACCTATGTAAGTCAGATGGCTAACCTTTGCGCCTTTTGCAAGAGTACTCTTCTTCACTTCAACAAAGTTTCCTACTTTAACCTCGCTGCCCAAAAAGCTTTCTGGACGTAAACGAGCATAAGGCCCAACTGTAGATCTTGGTCCCACATGCGAGTATTCGAGTATTGAATTGGCTTTAATAATGGCACCTTGTTCAACCTGTGATTCAATGATTACGCAATTTGGTCCAATCACAACATTATCATCAAGCTTGATATTACCTTTTAAAACAACATTCACATCAATATAAACATCTTGTCCAATTTCTATATCGCCACGAATATCAATACGTGTTGGGTCAGCGAGTGTGGCGCCTCTTCGCATTAAATCTAAGGCTTTACGCTGTCTATAACTATTTTCAACAGCAGCAAGCTGTACCTTGTCATTAACACCAGCAACTTCAGACTCTGAGTCGGCCATTACTGCTGTTACCGAAACACCTTGAGCTACAGCAAGTTCGACTACATCAGTAAGATAATACTCACCTTGTGCATTATTATTCTTTAATGCAGATAAGCAGTTTCTTAATAAACCAGCACTACCAGCTAAAATTCCACTATTTATTTCTTTTATCAGTAACTCTTCGGCACTTGCGTCTTTATGCTCAACAATTTTTTCTGCATACCCTTCAGCGTTACGCACAATACGTCCATAACCGCTTGGGTCATTCGCTTCAACTGTGAGAATCGCTAATCCTGTTTTAGCTTCTTGGATTAAATTCTCTAAAGTTTCTTTTTGAATTAATGGAACATCACCATAAAGAACAACCAGCATGTCTTGGTCATTTTTAATAGACGGCATCGCCACTTGCACAGCATGACCGGTACCGTTTTGTTCGGCTTGCAAAACCCAATTAATATCTTCTTGGGAAAAAGCTGACTGAACCGCGTCGGCGCCATGACCATAGACAACATGCACTGTAGAATCGAGAGACTTGGCCGTATCTAATACATGACCTAGTAAGGGTTTACCCGCTAATGGTTGTAAGACTTTTGGAAGTTTCGAATTCATACGCGTGCCTTTACCGGCAGCGAGAATAACGGAGTGTAAAAGTGAAGAGGACAAGAGCGTTCTCAAATGTTTTGTAAGTCTACAATTATAACGGCTTTAAGCCATTTACCGAAG
>CALHVH010000034.1 GCA_938039225.1 uncultured Gammaproteobacteria bacterium | reverse complement strand
AACTAATAAGACTGACTATCACACCAACTATTGCTAGTGGTAGCACCAATACACGCCATACATCTCTACGTTTCATGGCTATTTGTCCGTAAGTATTACAAGCTAAATTTAACAAGACTCAGTCATTAAAAAACGCCAACCACGAGCAAATTCGTGTTGACGTCTTACAAAGCCAGACAATTATACAAACACTCTAATTTGCTGGCAAGGGTTATAATGAAATAAATTGCTGCAAAGCAATATAATGTTTAATAAATGAGCATTTATCCGATTTTACTTAAGATGCCGTCAAGCTCATCAAGGCTTGTATACTTAATGACCAACTTGCCCTTGCCTTTTTTGTCTTCTATGACAACAGTGGCTCCAAGCTTCTGGCGTAAGTCCTCTTCCAATCTAAGAATATCAGTATGTTTTGAGGCTTGCGTACTTGTTTTTTGGGGTTTCGGCTGCTGAATTCCACGAACCAAACTTTCTGTAGCACGCACCGATAAGCCCTTTGCCACAACTTCATTGGCCACCATTAATTGCTTATCTTTGCTTAAAGCAAGAATCGCACGAGCATGGCCCATGCTTAGTACTTGATCTCTGACCAAGTTTTTAACACTGGCGTCTAAATCCAATAAACGCAGCAAATTGGTCACACTAGCGCGTTTACGACCAACCGCTTGCGCTGCTTCATCGTGCGTGAGCTCGAACTCTTCAATTAAACGCTGCAGCGCTAATGCTTCTTCTAAAGGATTAAGGTTCTCGCGTTGAATGTTTTCAATAAGCGCCATTGCGATCGCGTCTTCATCCGCAACATCTTTAATAATGACTGGCACTTCTTGCAATTCAGCGATTTGGGCTGCACGCCAACGTCGCTCGCCTGCAATAATTTCATATCGAGTATCACGCCCTTCACCGCTTATTGGACGCACTACGATTGGCTGCATAATCCCTTGCTTCTTAATAGAGGCCGCAAGCTCCTCTAAACTTTCAGCACGCATATCGGTACGCGGCTGATAACGACCGCGTTGCAAACGCTCAACCGCTATCGTCGCTAAGCCACTTTTTTCAGGTGAAACAGCATTACTTGTATTTGTGTCAACACTCAACGGTTCAGATGGCTTTTCAGGTGCCGTATTTGCACTTCCTAGCAAAGCACCCAAACCTCTACTCAAGCCTCGGCGTTGTGGTTTTTTCTTATTACTCATGATATTTTCTTTTTTTAGGCGGCAGCTTTTTGCTGAGCACGAATAAACTCGGTGGCCAAAGCCAAATACGCTAGAGCGCCACGTGAGGTTTTATCGTAATACACAATGGGCAAACCGTAACTTGGTGCCTCGGCCAAACGAATATTTCTAGGGATAATAGTTTTATATACTTTATCCGCAAAATGTTCTAATAAATCAGCCGATACATCCTGTGTAAGCTTACTGCGTGGATCATACATAGTACGCAATATGCCTTCAATTTCTAATTTTGGATTCAACAAGTCTTTAATTTGATTAATAGAATTCATCAAAGCGCTCAAGCCTTCCAAGGCATAATATTCACATTGCATTGGAATAAGCACGGTATCAGCAGCCGCTAGAGCATTAATCGTCAGCATACTCAAAGATGGAGGGCAATCAATAATGATCACGTTAAAATCATTCTTAACCTTATCAAGAGCGATACGTAAACGAGTTTCTCTCGCTATTTGATCCAGCAAACCAACCTCGGCTGCAGTAAGGTCTGCACCGCCCGGTAAGACAGTGATTCCACATTCTGGCACATAAACCATGGCTTCTTTAACTGAGAGGCCATCCAAAAGTACATCACATGCTGTATGCGTCACTTCATGTTTATCTAAATTACAGGCCATGGTCGCGTTGCCCTGAGGATCAAGGTCTATTAGCAATACATCTTGCTTTGCCATAGCCAAACTCGCTGCTAAATTTACAGCAGTAGTCGTTTTTGCAACGCCACCCTTTTGGTTAGCAACGGCAATGGTTTTATGTAATGACAAACTCATGGTTCTACTTTACTAAATTCTTATATTAATTAATCGGGACAAGCTTGACCACGCAACGCTCAGCTTCCAATCCAGGCACATGTAATGGTTCTATGGCCAGGACTGTCCATTGTGACGATAAAACGCCCTCACGTAAACTCTCAATCTCACTTTCGGGCATTTTACCCTTCATGGCCAAAATTTTTGTATTCGAATCATACACATTAGGCAGCCATTTAAGCAAATCATTCAAATCCGCAAAGGCGCGAGCCGTGATACTTGAAAACGGCATTTCTGTTTTTAGATCCTGAATGCGTGAATGGGTAGCCTTTAAATTGTTTAAGCCTAGCTTTGCCACCACATGCATAATAAAAGTAATTTTCTTATGGTTAGAGTCTAGCAGTGTAAATTCTACATCTGGCAACATCATAGCTAAAGGTACACCAGGAAAACCCGCTCCAGTACCAACGTCGAGTAAATTCCTACCATGTACATGCTGAAGTAGACTGAGACTATCTAGTATGTGTTTATTTACAACCTCATCCGGCTTTGTGATTGAAGTTAAATTGATTTTCTTATTCCAACGAATGAGTAATTCTGTCAGTTGAATAAATTGCTCGGCCTTTCCATCAGACAGCTCAATATCCATTTGTTGACAACCATTTTGTAGCAAAGTTTTTAATGCAGATTTACTCATTTTGATATTTTACCACCTTCAAACAATAAAAAAGCCGGGACAAGCCCGGCTCTTTTGTTGACTAAAATAATTTTAGTATTTACCAACTAAGTTAATAAACCAACCATT
>CALHVH010000033.1 GCA_938039225.1 uncultured Gammaproteobacteria bacterium | reverse complement strand
CAAGTCGTGATGAATATGAGTATGAGATACCCAAGATAGATGCTCAGGAAATGTTAAGTAAACTGCCTGAAAAAATTCAAAAAACACGCCATCTAGTAAACTATGCAAAGCATACATGGGAAATTGATGAGTTTTATGGTGGTAATTCTGGCTTAATAGTTGCTGAAATAGAACTGACCCGTGAAGACGAAGAATTTGAACTACCTGATTGGTGTGGTCAAGAAGTGACTCATGATGAGCGTTTTTATAATATTGCATTAGTACAAAAACCTTATAAATATTGGGTAACTCATATAGATATTTGGCCTGACGAGCAAACTTTATATGCAATTAATCCATTAGGAGAGCGTGTACTTGAATATTTAATAAGTACAGCCAGAAATGGCTTAGGCGAATTAAAGAATAGTGAGTGCACTCCCAGAGGCTTACACACAATTCGCGCTAAAATAGGTGCAAACCAAGAGAATGGTGCGGTTTTTGTTTCAAGACGACCAACAGGCGAAATTTGGACGCCAAGATTGCAATCAGAGTTTTCCGATAGAGATTGGATTCTCAGTCGAATTTTGTGGCTATCGGGATGCGAAAAAAATAAAAACCGTCTTGGTGATGTTGATAGTATGCAAAGATACATTTATATTCATGGTACTCCTTCATCAGAACCATTAGGGGAGGCTATGTCGCATGGTTGTATTCGTATGCGTAATGAAGATGTAATTGAGTTATTTGAGCATTGTTTTGTAGGAACTACGGTAATGATTCATGAGTAAAAAAGAACCAGAGAATAAACCTTCATTTCTAGGTCCACTCATGGTGGATGTGGAAGGCGTAGTTTTAACTGATGAAGATAAGCACGTATTACTTAACCCATTAATTGGTGGAGTCATACTGTTTACGCGTAATTACCAAAACAAAAGTCAGCTTAAAGCGCTTGTGGCTGAAATAAAAGATTTACGAGACTCTAAGTTGATAATTGCGGTAGATCACGAAGGTGGTAGAGTACAGCGTTTTAGAGAGGAGTTTACGTCTTTACCAGCTGTAGCAAAAATTTGCACCCAGGAAACCGTTGAAGAGTCACATATTGAGTTGGCTAAACAGCATGCCTGGTTAATGGCTGCTGAGGTTTTAGAATGTGGAATTGATATAAGTTTCGCACCGGTGATTGATTTGGATTGGAAAATGTCTGAAGTAATTGGCGACAGGGCGCTGCATCAACATCCCAAAGCAGTTGCAACTCTAGCAGGGGCTTATATAGATGGAATGCATACTGCTGGAATGGCCGCAACAGGTAAACATTTCCCGGGTCACGGTTCTGTTGAAGCTGATTCTCATGTGGCTTTACCCATTGATAGACGCCCAATTGAAGCCATTCGAAATGATATCAGTCCCTATAGACCTTTAATTCAAAATGGCCTTGAAGCAGTCATGATGGCTCATGTTATTTATAATAAATTAAATCGTTTACCTGCAGGTTTTTCTGAATATTGGATTCAAAGTGAACTTCGTGGTCGCTTAAATTTTAATGGTGTTGTCTTTACCGATGATTTAAGTATGAAGGCCGCCGATGTTGTAGGCGATATGCAAGAGCGAGTTAATTTAGCCTTGTATGCTGGTTGTGATATGGCGCTTGTTTGTAATGATAGAGCAGCTGTACTTAATTTGATTGAAAATTTAAGTGATAAGGTTTGGCGAAATCATAGTGATGAAATAATACAAAATCGATTGAAAACTTTATACGCTAAGCCAAGTTTTGATACGCAAAAATTACAATCCTCAGCACAATGGCAAGCAGCAGTCGAAAGGGTTAGTGCAATCGATGCTTAGTAAGATGAGTACGCAATCTTGGGAAAATATTTTAGAGCATTCGGAGTGCCTGGCGAGTAAATCAGAGGTTCTTAGTGCGATAAATGATTTAGCTGAAAAAATTACAGCAGATTATCAAAACAAAAATCCACTCATTTTATGTTTAATGAATGGTGGCTTATTTCTTACATCAGAGTTAACACAGCGCTTAAGCTTCCCTCTACGTATAGATTACCTACATGCTACCCGCTACAGGGGAAATACTACCGGAAGTGAATTGCAATGGTTAAAAATGCCTAGTTTTAACTTAGCCAATGAGCATGTTCTTATCGTTGATGATGTTTATGATGAAGGAATTACATTAAAAGAAGTTGAAGAAAAGTTGTCTGAACAAATGCCTGCTTCTATAAAAACCTTAGTTTTAGTTAATAAAGAGCATGCTAGAAAACCTAGAGCTTATTCAGTTAACTATGTTGGTATGAATCTGGAGGATAAATACCTTTTTGGCTGCGGCATGGATTATCACGGCCACTGGCGACACCTTCCACAAATTTATGCCTTAAAGAGTTAGTATTATGCAAGAAACCAAAACTAAGTTAGCCATTATTGGTGGAACAGGAATGACTGAACTAGAGGGTTTGGAGATAGTTCGCCGAGAAGCTGTTTATACAAGCTATGGCGAAACATCGGGCTTTTTGGTATTTGGTAGACTGAATAAACAAGAAATTTGTTTCTTACCTCGGCATGGTCATTCACACACGATTCCTCCGCATAAGGTCAATTATAGAGCCAATATATGGGCCTTGGCATCACTGGGAATTACCGATGTTATTGCAGTCAATGCGGTTGGTGGTATTGCAGACAATACGCCACCAGGAAGGGTGGTAATTCCTGATCAAATTATTGATTACACTTCGGGAAGAGAACACACTTTTTCAGATGGTCATAAGTCTCAAGTTCAGCATATTGATTTTACCAATCCCTATTCAGAAAGCTTACGTAAAGGTTTAATTTCAGCGTCGAGAAAAGCCAAAGTTGAGATAACCGAAGACGGTGTTTATGCAGTTACACAAGGGCCGCGATTAGAAACTGCGGCTGAGGTTAATCGACTTGAAAACGATGGTTGTACCATAATAGGTATGACAGGAATGCCAGAGGCGGCCTTAGCCAGAGAGCTGGGCTTGAATTATGCGAGTTGCTCTTTTGTAGTGAATTGGGCTGCTGGTCGTGGTGACTTAGACATACATGCCGACATTGAGAAATACCTCAATCAAGGCATGCAGTCTGTAAGAAAAATTCTAGAAGCTCTGATTTAAGATATTTTTAAGGTTGCTTTTTGGGAGCATCAAAGGTTTCTATGATTTGTAATTCTACGCGTAGGTCTTGTATGAATTTTTCTAAACGATTTTGTTTAATTTTCTGTTCCAGTCTGGGACGTAAATTTTCAATTGGTGGAGCTGAACCTATGCGTTC
>CALHVH010000032.1 GCA_938039225.1 uncultured Gammaproteobacteria bacterium | reverse complement strand
GTAATACGCAGATTTAATAGAGGAACGAACAATGTCAAAGTGCAGCGAAAAGTTTTTAATATGCAGCGAAAGACCCAAAGAAGATATGGGTGGTGGTATTACACGCCAAATTTTAGGCTATGACGAAACCTTGATGGTTGTTCGTGTGTGGTTTGAAGAGAATGCCATTGGTTACGTTCATGATCATCATCATGCACAGGTTGCATATGTTGAGAGTGGAGTATTTGAATTTATGGTTGATGGCGAAACCCGAACCTTAGTTGCCGGTGATAGTGTTTATATTCCTCCGCATGCACCACATGGTGCAACCTGTACATCGGCTGGAGTTTTATTAGATACCTTCAGCCCGGCTCGTGAAGATTTCTTGGAGAGTAAATAATAATGAAAACAATAAAAAACTTACGTTGGTGGGTGATTACACTTGTCGCTCTAGCTACGGTTATTAATTATATTGACCGTCAGTCTCTAAATGTACTTTGGGCTACAAGTATGGGTGAAGAGCTTTATCCAGATCTTGATGCGGATGGTCGAAAAGCCATTTATGCAACTATCTCTGGGATCTTTGTATTGGCATATGCTTTTGGTCAAGCCATTTTCGGAAAAATCTTTGATTGGATCGGTACACGTTTAGGATTTGCCTTATCTATAGGTCTTTGGTCAATAGCCACTGCATTGCATGCCTTTGGTAAAGGTGTTCTTTCTTTGAGTATTTTCCGTGGTCTCTTAGGTGTGGCAGAAGCGGGTAACTGGCCAGGTGCTGCAAAAGCTAATGCTGAATGGTTCCCAACCAAAGAACGTGCACTTGCTCAAGGTATTTTTAATTCAGGTGCTGCAATTGGTGGTTTAGTTTCAATTCCAATTATTGGTTTTTTAGCTATTTATTATAGCTGGCAGGCTATTTTTGTAATCGTTGGTCTTATTGGTTTGGTATGGCTCATACCTTGGATGTATTTAGTTAAAGCACCGCCTAAGAAGCATCCTTGGATTACTCCTGAAGAACGAGAGTATATTCTTAGTGGACAGAAGAACATTGATGGAAATGATGATGAAGAAAAGCTAAGTACAGCTGAGATTTTGTCACATAAAGAAAGCTGGGGTGTAATTATTGCCTCAGCAGCGATTTATCCTATTTGGTGGTTATTCATTTTCTGGATTCCAACTTATCTTGCAGAAGTTTATTCAATGGATGTTAAAGGTATTGCTATTTATGGATGGGTTCCATACGTAGGCGCCATGATTGGAGCCTTCTTTGGTGGTCTGCTTGCTCAAAATAGAATAAGTGCAGGTTGGTCAGTGAATAAGACAAGAAAATTTGTTATCACACTTGGCTGTTTAATTATGCTTCCTGCCTTACTTGCAATGGCTAATCCAGGTGGCCCTACATCAGCAGTTCTAATTATGGGTGTAATCTTATTTGGTTTCCAAACAGCTATTGGGAATGTACAAGTATTGCCTGCAGATTTCTTTAGTTCAGGCTCCGTTGGTACCTTAGCTGGTTTCGCAGGTATGGCTGCAAAATTTGCTGCATTTGCATTAACAATTCTTGTGCCATGGTTGACAGAGGGTGGTAATTACACCCCTGCATTTGTAGTTGGTGCTGCTTTAGCGGTAATAGCAATGCTGAGTATTTGGATTTTATGTCCTAAAATCGAGCCATTGAAAGCAAAAAGTTAATAAAAAAATAAGAAGGAAGTGTTATGAATTTTAAAGATAAAGTAGCAATAGTCACAGGTGGTTCACGTGATATTGGCCGCTCGTGTTCAGTAAAACTTGCTGCACAAGGAGCAAAAGTTGTTGTTAATTATTGCAATAACAAAGCTGCGGGTGATGAGACTATAGCAATGATCGAAAAAGCTGGTGGTACTGCAATCCTAGTACAAGGTGATATGACTAAAAAATCGGATGTTGATAATTTAGTTGCTGAAACGCTTAAAGCTTTTGGAAATGAAATTCATGTTCTGGTAAATAATGTTGGTGGTTTAGTTGCTAGAAAAAAACTAGCTGAGATGGATGAAGACTTTCTTAATCATGTTATGTCTCTGAATGTAAATTCAACTTTCCTTGCTACACAAGCCGTAGTGCCACATATGCCTGCTGGTAGTTCTATTGTGAATCTTGCTTCATTAGCAGGACGTGATGGTGGCGGTGGTGGTGCTTCTGCATACTCATTAGCAAAAGGCGCTGTGATTACCTTTACACGTAGTATGGCCAAAGAATTAGGTCCGCAAGGTATTCGTGTTAATGCGCTTTGCCCAGGCATGATCGACACAACATTCCACGATACCTTCACGCCTGATGCGGCTAGACGTAATCTTGAAGCTAATGTGCCATTACGTAGGCAAGGTCTGTCGGATGATTGTGGCGATGCAGTGGTTTATCTTGCCTCAGAAGGGGCTTCTTATATCACGGGTGCAAATTTAGATATTAATGGCGGTTTAAACTTTTCGTAAAGTAAAGCGTCTCCAATGGTTATTAATTCCTGCTGATAATTTGGCAGGAATTTTTCCATGAAGTAATGAGGTTGAAGTTGAAAAAACAAATTGCTGTCATTGGTGATTGTATGATTGAAATTAATCGTAACATGGTCACTTATGATGTTTCCCTGCCAAAAATACCGGCGACTATTTCTTATGGTGGAGATACTTTAAACTCATCCATCTACATGTCCCGTTTAGGGATTGATGTGGATTATCTTACGGCTTTAGGTGACGATGAAAGTAGTGCATGGTTAATTGAACAATGGAAAGCCGAAGGCGTTGGTTGTGACCTAGTTCAATATGAAAAAAACGCTTCGCCTGGTTTATATATGATTAACATTGATGAGCACGGTGAACGAAGTTTTACTTACTGGCGAGATAGTGCTCCATCGCGTCGTTTGTTTGAAGATGAGGCTCAAAGAGAAAAATTATTTTCTAGTTTGCTCAATTACAAAATGATTTATTTGTCGGGTATTACTATTGCTCTATATTCTGCAAGCGCAAGAAGGTATTTGTTTGATTTTCTCGAAACATTCAGAGAACAAGGTGGTTTGGTAGCTTTTGATACCAATTATCGTGCAAGATTGTGGGATGATAAAAAAAATGCGTTTCAGGCTTACGAAAGAATGTACGCTTTAACTGATATTGCATTGCCAACCGTTGAAGATGAGCAAGAGTTATTTGGTGATAGCGATGAATCAGACATACTTAAACGTATCCAAGATTATGGTGTGAAAGAAATTATTCTTAAAAAAGGTGCAGATGGGTGTGATGTGTTTAATGCATTCTCTGACCCTATTCTTGAACATGTTGGAACCACACGTTTAGATTACGTAGTAGATACAACAGCTGCAGGGGACTCATTTAATGCTGGTTATCTTGCATCGCGTTTAGCTGGTAAGGATTGTAAGCCTTCCGCTATCATTGGACACAAGCTAGCTGGAGCCGTAGTACAACATGCTGGTGCAATAATCCCTAAAACGGTGATGCCAGAGTTATAAAAGATTTAATAAGTATTAATCATATATTGCTTAGTGCTTAGTTAGAAAAATTACAAAATTAATATTAACAATACAATTTAGGAGTTTGACATGACAAAACCTGTCATTGGTTTCATCGGCCTTGGTCTTATGGGCGGCAACATGGTAGAAAATTTACAAAAGCGTGGTTATCCGCTACATGTAATGGATCTTGATAAAGAAGCAGTTGCAAGATTTGTTGCTGGTGGCGCATCAGAAGCAAGCTCAGCAAAAGAACTTGCTGCAGCT
>CALHVH010000031.1 GCA_938039225.1 uncultured Gammaproteobacteria bacterium | reverse complement strand
TTCTTTGAGTAAATTACATAAGTCGAAAGTCTCAAAATTTATTTGCGGCGCACGAGCATAATCTCTAAAGGCATTAACCATATTCTTCATTGATTCAACTTGGCTAACGATAGTTTGCGTGGCCTTATCTAAAAACTCATTATCATCGGTTGGTAATTTATCTAGATAGCGATAGCGTATTCTTTCTGCTGATAATTGTATGGGCGTGAGAGGGTTTTTAATTTCATGCGCTAAACGCCTTGCAACTTCGCCCCATGCCGAATCACGTTGAGCTCTAATTAATTTAGTAACATCATCAAATACTATAACTACACCTTGCTCTTCTTGAGCACCGGCAAGAACTGAACACGCGACTACAATTACACGCCTACCATTTGCTTTACTGTTAAGAGCAAATTCTTCACGCCATTCCGTTTGACCTTTTTGGATACGCTCAGAACACTCTTGCAAAAAACCATTAAGCAAACCGTCATCATTCTTAATCGCATTAATATGCTTGTCGATGAACAAATTAAAATCGCATGCCAAAATATCATCTGCTGCATGATTAGCGCGACGCAAGTTTAAATCATAATCAAAAGATAATACGCCTGTTGACAAGCGGCTTAAGATTGCCGCCAAGTTCGCACGCTCATTTTCAACTAATAATTGTGATTGTTGTGCTTTCTCATCCGCGTCTGCTAAACGTTGTGTCATAGCATTAAAGGATTGAGTGAGGAATCCAATTTCGTCTGTACTTTGAACGCTTAGTTGTTGTTTGAAATCACCTTCAGCAACCGCACGGGTACCAGTCGCTAAGGTTTGAATAGGTACAACTAAACGCCTAGAAATATTAAATGCAGCCCACACCGCAGCTAACATAGAAAGTAAAAATGCTAAACCTAAAGATATACTAAAGCCTTGTTTGAGTGGTTGTCTTAACTGAGTTAATTCGTTATAACTTTTATACACTTTTTCAGCATTTTCAGCTAAGGCATTCACCCGCTCGGTACTAATATATTTTATTTGTAAGATACGAGGGGTTTCTATTTCTGAGGTTCGTGGAATTCTCACTGCTGTGCGTATTACGAGTTGACCATCACTTAAATTATCTAATTCTACAAAACCAGCGCCTTGCTGTGCTTGAAAAATTAATTCTTCACTTAAACCTTCTGGGGTTGCCGCTCCAATCTCAGAAACAGAGTCTACAAGAATTTCTCCATTAACTTTATAAACAGTAACTTGATAGGCTCTTATTTCTACTCTCCACTCGCTTAGTCTAAAAAACAAATCTGAGCCTACCAAATTTTGAATATTTAGCGCTACTGTTTGAGTTTGACTTAAATATTCATCTTGCGTTTGACTCAAAGAACTACGACTTAAACTTAATGCTTCTTGCAAACCTTCTTCAACATCCACATTAAACCAGCTATCCACTGCATCATTACTAAATTGCGTAGAAAAGTAATACATAAACGCCAATGGAATAAAGACCAAAGGCAACAATAACATCAACATATTGATGGTCAAACGGGTGCCGGGTACGCGTTGTCTATACTGCTTATACAATCGCCAAACATTAATCACGATCATAGCAAGCAGCACAACAACGCCTATAGCATTGATAATAAAGATGGCCCCTTTCCACTCTTGGAACCCGCCACTACTTTTTGTGGATTGAGTTAGCAAGAACATAGAAACCCCCATAAAGGCAATGCCTAATATGGTTAATAAAGGTAATAAATAGGATCTTAAAGCTTTAAAGGCCATTCATACCACTCGCTTACTATGCGCCAATCATCCCAGTATTTTGCTAAGTAATTTACGGCACCAGAAAAATGCCTAACATCAACAACTAATCGCGTACGCGCTTGTATATCTCTTGGGTTTTTTATCTTCTCGGTTTCTATTAAACTGATTTTAGTAAAATCACCTAAATTACGAATTGCTTCAATTGGCGTAGAAAATGATTTTTGTTCACTTACATCCGGCGAAGTCAGAACATATTTTTGAGTAATTGCATTTTTTTGCAAAAAGAATATTTGTTGCGCATAAGCAATTTTTTTATCTCTCCAATAGTTACGCTTTTGAAAAAGCTCTGCTTGAATGATAAATTTTATTGCCAAACCTTTCTGCAAAATTTGCTCGGCTTCAGGATGCAAGCTATAGTCAAGTTCAGTACTTAACACATACACATCGTCAATAATAGAAGTTTGAGCATGTCTTATTTCAAAACGCTCATTTGCAAACAATACTCCAATACTTAAACAACAAACAACACCAATCATCACACCTTGCATAAGGTAATTAATTGATAGCCTGTTTAGTTGTCTAGTTAACAATTGGTTATTCATTTAATGTAAGGTTTTTTCTAATAAGCAATAAAAGAACCCATCACAATCATTCATGTTCGGTAAAATTTGTGAGCCCCATACAGTATTTATCGCCCCTTTAATATCTAAGGGTAACACTTTAGCATCTTTTGTCGTACCCAAAAACTTTTGGATTTGCAGCGAATTTTCCAAATTAAAGACTGAACAGGTAGCATATAACATGCGCCCACCAGGTTTTAAAATGCTCCACATTGAGTGTAGTAACTTTGCTTGAACTTTTGTAATCTCTTGAACTTGCTCTAAATTACGACGAAACTTAATATCCGGATGACGTCGAATCACACCACTTGCTGAACATGGAACATCTAGGAGGATTCGATGAAACTCTTTTTGATTCTCTGTCTCAACATTCCATGTATTTAATTCTGCGGCATCCGCACACACAATCTGAACCTTATTTGATTTAGCTTTAAAATCTAAGCGTTGTAGATTTTCATGCACTAATTCAAGACGCTTACTCGACACATCGAGTGCGACTAGCGAAGAGCTTTTATTCATGCGTTCTAATAGATGGCCAGTTTTCCCACCAGGCGCACAACATGCATCTAGCACTTCTAGTGCATCTTGGCTTTTTTCATCCAGCAATAATTGAGCAGCTAGCTGTGCAGCTGGGTCTTGTACAGAAAAATAACCCTCAAAAAACCCTGGAATTTGTTCTACAGCCACAGCCTTCTGTAACACTATTGCAGTATTAATATGCGGATGCTCCTCACAATTAATATCATTCTCTTTGAGTTTGACAAGCGCTTCCGCAACGGTAGTTTTTTGAAGGTTTACACGCAAACTCATTGGCGCTTGCTGATTATTTGCATCCAGAATATCTCGCCAGTGCTTTGGCCAATCCTGTTTAGTTTGTTTAATTATCCATTTTGGGTGAGCATATTGCGTAAGTTCTGTTTTGTATGACATTGAATCTAAACTGCGTTGGTAATTTCTCAAAATACCGTTAACGAGTTTAACTGCCCATAATTTATCTAATACTTTACATGCATTGACCGTTTCGTTAATTGCGGCATGAGCTTTAACTTTCATTTCGCTTAATTGGTGCATACCTAGAATCAATAAGGCCTTTACTTCACCTTCGTTATCTTTAATAGGCTTTTTAAGTAATTGAAGGAGCTGATTTTGATAACGAGGGTAATACCTACAGCAGCCATAAATTGCGGCACTCATCCAAGCTTGTTGTTCGGGACTCTCTAAATTTGGCTTTATAACGCTATCAATAGATTCACTATATTCATATTGAATCACTCGCCAAAGACGACTGGCTGTTTCTGCACGTAATTCAGCAGGGTTGAGTAGACTTTGAGAATCACTCATCAGCAGTATTAAAACAGTCTGATGAAAGATCAATAGCATTCACAAACTGCTCAACTGGTAACCGTTTTTTTCCTGCAATTTGAATTTCTAATAAATTAAGAACCCCTTGCCCTGTTTGCACTTGAACTCCCTTTGGCCCGGATGCAATTATTTTACCAATAGATATCAACGCACTAGGCTCTTGTTTTGAATCAATAATTTCTGCACGCCATACTTTTAAATTTTTATTTTTAATTTCACTAAATGCACATGGCCACGGGTTGAATGCACGTATTTTGCGAGCAATAGTCTCTACTTGTTCAGACCAATTTATTTTGGCTTCACTCTTATGCAATTTGTGAGCGTAATTTGCTAATGACGAATCTTGTACCTGAGGGCTGACTAAGCCAGCATCAAGTTTCATTAAAGTATCAACAATCGCATCTGCACCACAAGCACTAAGTTTGTCATGCAAGCTTTGAGAAGTATCCAGCTCTGAAATTTGAATTGGATGTGTTGATAATACATCACCAGTATCTAAGCCAGCATCCATTTGCATTATGCTAATTCCAGTGCGCTTGTCTCCTGCTTCAATGGCACGATGAATTGGGGCTGCTCCGCGCCAACGTGGTAAGAGCGAGGCATGAATATTCAAACAACCCAAACGTGGCATATCCAAAACACTTTGTGGCAAAATTAATCCATACGCTGCAACGATCATGGCATCGGCATTCAGTGCCCGAATTTCTTTTTTAGTGTGAGATTTTCGCAAACTCAGAGGCTGCAAAACTTCTAAATCCAATTCAAGAGCTGCCTGCTTAACTGGACTAGCCTGCATTTTTTGACCTCTGCCAGCAGGACGATCAGGCTGCGTAAGAACAGCTACGATGTTGTGACCCGCAGCATGCAAAGCACGCAGAGCAGGAACAGAAAACTCAGGAGTGCCTGCATATATAAGACGCAAAGATTTTGACATAGGTAATGGCTTGAAAACTTATACGCTTTCTTTAACTAATTTTTTATTGGCTTCAGCTTTTCTTTGCCGACGTTGTTTTTCTAAAGCTTTGCGCACTCGGTCTCGTTTTAAAGGCGATAAATAATCTACAAATAATTTACCCTCAAGATGATCCATTTCATGCTGAATACAAACCGACAATAGCTCGGTGGCATGTAATTCAAACTCTTGCCCGTCAACATTTTGCGCTTTTACCGTAATTTCGGCATCCCGAGCAACTTCGGCATATATCTCAGGAACAGAAAGGCAGCCTTCTTCCATTAACTGCTCGCCTGAACGCGCAATTATCTCAGGATTAATAAGAACAATCGGCTGATCTTTTTCAGCGCTCACATCGATCACTATCAAGCGCTCATGATAATCAACCTGCGTAGCCGCTAAACCAACACCAGGCGCGTGATACATAGTTTCAAACATATTGTCGACTTGAACTTTTAAATCAGAATCAAAAACTGTTACTTTTTTAGCCACAGTTCGCAATCTTGGGTCTGGAAATTCGAGTATTTTCAGTAATGGCATGTATAAAACATCCTTAATTTCGTGCAATTTACTATGAAATGCTGCTAAAGTTATGACTTTAAAGGAGTTGTCTGTAAAATTAGGCTAGCAAAACTACAAAACAGTCTTAATTTATTGACCACCTTACAGAGCGATCAGTTCCCAAAATTTCCTTGATTTTCAAGGTTTTTTTGCAATACTGTGCATTGAACGTAAGAGGATAAAACGGTGAAAAACGCTATGAATAGTCGCTTTAAACAACATTGTATAGCACTGGTCTCGGGCTGTCTTGCCCTAAGCATGATTAGTGGGTGCTCGCAATTTAACAGTATGAGAGGAAATGATGCCGACGTGGTTACCACGGGCAACGCTCCAGAACGTGTGTACTCTACACGAACAGCTCCTCTTCCAAGTACAAGAGGTCAGTACACAAACGAACTTCCGGCAGCTGCCCCAGTTTTGGCTGACAACTACCCAAATAGTTACACGGTTGTTAGAGGCGATACACT
>CALHVH010000030.1 GCA_938039225.1 uncultured Gammaproteobacteria bacterium | reverse complement strand
TTTTTATAATTATAATTTTATGCTCGTTATTTTCTCTTTCTCTGAAATTGATCATCACTGGTTTTGGAAGAATAACGACCTTCCACTTGGTCCCAGTAATAGCTGTTATACATCATATCTCTAACCCTTGAATTAGGGGTTGCCGCAGACATTGCATCTTTACCTGTATCAACACGGATGAAGGGATCATAATATCTAGCCCACCAAGGTCCTGTCCATTTACCTAACGTGACTTCAGCAGGTGGCGGACTGGCAAAAGACAAAAAGTAAGTGTAATGAGCTGATAGGTGCTTAGTACCTATATCTACAGCAGGTATATACCAAGGGCGCATATTTTGATAAGCAGAAATATTTTTCAACTTATTCAAGCTATCATTATCTATAACAGTTCCCATAATTTGCCCAACTGCAATTACCGCAGAGTTTTGATAGTACTCTAAAATTACGCCGTCACTTCTTAATTGATTGGCATATTCATAAGCTTTTTGACCCGTGGTTTTTCCACCTAAAAACCACTGAGGAACATTTGAATAAAACGGATCCAGTAAAGCGATACGTTCTGGACGTAAATTTTGTTTAAGCTCTCCACGATTAACCGCATCATTGATTTTTTTGCTGGTTGCTATGACAAGCTGATTACCCAGTGAATGACCTGCAAGACGCACATCATTACCTGTATAACCACTCATCGCATTTACATAGGCTTCAAAAAACAAATCTGAAACACTCTTTTTAAATCTTATCGAATTTGGAGCATCACTATAAGAACCATTAGTATTACGCATCCGCATACCTCTAAAGCCATAAGGTGACCAGATTTTATTTTCAGCGTCCATAACAATGCCTTCATCTGCAAACTCACGCCAATAAAATGCTCCAATGTTCCAGCCTTCTTTAATCCACTTATCAGCAGTATCAACATCAGCAAATTTTGAACTCATTCGTCTATAATTAAACGATTCATGCGTGCCTTTGACCATTCCACCGTTTTGCCAACCATGAGCAAAAATTATTGTAGGTTTGGTTTTATCAAAATTAGGGTTAGTTTTGCCTGGTACATGCTTTACATAAGTATCGCCATTACCATACCAATAGATACCGTTATCAAGATTATCAGCGAGTGCTGAATTGCTGAATAAAAAACCAATAACAATAACAAAGAAGGTTTGTATATAAGATACCTTCATAAGAGTTCCTCTATATAATAATTTTTAGAGCTTGCAACTTAACAAAGCTAAAAAATTCAGATAACCCCTACCATGGAGTAGGGGGTATTAGTGAAGCTCGGATAGTTGAACAAGAATTACAAGTCAATACCGCTAAATCTAGTGATATTTTGCACATCATTATTCCTTTTTTGTATGGCTTAACTTTACATTTTAAATCTACATATTGTGATGAAAGTCACATTTTTCTAAATAGATTAAAGTAGCATAAAGCTACCAACGCGATAATCCTTTCATTAACTAAGGAAACTTTACATAATAAATTTCAATATTCACTGATTTATTACATTTGAAATAAACTTATAGACAACCATGAAAAAGGATAAGCACCTAAGACTTATTAAATTAAGAGAAAAAATACATGCCTGTTCTGCTTTAAACAGTATGTTAATGCTCGAGCTTTATCAAAAATATCTTGCAGAGTTATTAAATGCTGACCAAGTAGTATGGTGTGCGGCTTATAAAGGCAAATATGGGCGTGATCTCTGGCACACGCAAATTCTAGGTGACTGGAAAATATTTGATATCAAGTTTGGGTTAGGAACTGATTTTAATCATGTCGAGGCGACCAAAAAATATTTCAAGATTGCTAAAAATGCCGGCTCACCTGATCCTCAAATGATGTTATCTACAAAAAGTGCAGGCCAAACTAGGGTGCATTTACTCTATGAGGCTACTACTCCTGAAGTCTGGAATAAACACTGGATGAAAGAACTATTAGCAAAGTTCGGAGTTGGTGAACGCATGGTGGGGGCATATGCATTATCTGACATTGCTGAAGGATATTACATGGTTGATCGGCCTATAGGAGCACAAGCTTTTACGCAAAAAGACAAATCCAAGCTTCTAGACGCTTTACTCTGTTTCCCGCGCTTGCATTATTGGTTATTCTTATTACGTGGATTGGTACAACCTGCCACGCGCCCGTTATCCCCTCGTGAAAGAGAAGTTTTAGGCTATTTATTAACACCTTATTCGGAAGTTGAAATAGCAGAGAAATTATCATTGACCAAAGGAACCATACACAATTATGTTATAGAAATTTATAAAGTATTTAAAGTAAACAGCCGTCATGAATTAATGCAAATCTGGTTACAAGCCTTGCCTAATATTTAACATATTACCTTTTAAAGCTCAAACTAGAATGGTCATAACAAAATTTTCAAAAAATAGAATCTCATACACTCGCCCCCTACTCAATGGCAGGGGTTATCATCCAGTAGTTAGTATGTTATTTTACACTCACTTTTGATTGAACAAACAAGACTTAAGATCTTGTATTAGTAGTTAAACTGCATAACAAAAATAACTAAAAATAATCTTAGTAATGCAGAATAGAAGCCGGAGAAACACTTGAAAAAATACGTAAAGAAAACTCCAAAGCGAGTTTTATTAATTAGCAGCCTTTGCTTTTTAGGTTTACTATGTTTTATTGTTTTTTATTACTTAAATAAACCGGTTGATGCACAAGATGACTTAAAAGTACAAACCGTCAAACCAGAAATGCCTATTTTTGACAATGCACCTGAAGTAATCGAAACCCAAGAGAATCCATCAATACTTGATGCAGATACATTGGGTTCAAATCTAGTTAAAGAACAGTTTACATTGCTTGCAGATATCTATGCAGAACAAGCAAAATATCCAACTTCCTCCCTACCAATAAAAGACCTGGACTTAGCCAAAACACCAGCACCGTTCGAGCAAGCCAACGTTAGCATGAAGGTTTTTGACGACAATGCTGAGTTAACCACTATAAGTATTGACGCATCGGTGGACAAATTTCAATACTTTGAAGGTGACGACATACAAATAAGAGTCGTGATTAACGGTGCTGAAGCGCATACCTTCTTTTCTGCAGAAGCTAATATACAAAATGAGAATTCAGACCCTCTATTAACAACTAATAAGCAATTAGTCTCTGATAGTAATCACAGCAATGTTTTGCTCGCCATGGTCGATACAAATAATTTCAAGGCTGACGGTAAATCCAATGAGTTGCTGCTTCGTGTTCAAGTACAAATCGATGGCAAACAACATATCACAACGGTACCCTTCTACTACAGTTACGCATCGGCTCGTTTGCAGGCAGTAGCAGGCAGTCAACCTAAAGACGAGTACCTTGAAATTCCTGTGCAATATGAAGTATTTGAATCGGGTTACTATTACGTGACTGGTTATTTAGACGATGCTCAAACTAATCAACCTTTAATTCGATTACAAGCCGAGGGGCAAATGTCTGAAGGGCGAGATGAACTACTATTAAAAGCTCATCAATTGGCTTTAAAGGATGCCGGATCGCCTGGCCCTTATAAGTTGCGAATAGCCAGTTCCTATCGAGGGGCAAATCCAGGCGAAGGTAATGATGTACCTACCGCTATAGACGCTAGCTTCTTTGATATTCCTGCATTTGCATTTGATCGCTATGCCGATACCGCATACAGTAATCAAGAGGTCTCTGATCGTCTAGAAGCATTACGTGAATTAGCAGAATAAAGTTAGCAAAGGTTCTAAAAGTTAGATTTTAAATATAAGTTCAAATAAATGGTGAGGAGAGTATGAAGTATTTTATAAGTGTTGTACTAGTCGTAATTTTTATTGTGTGTACGCCAGAAATTACAGCTCAAATTAATGGTAAAAATGTTGTGTTTGTACACGGTCTTCAGCCTGAAGATTTATTACGACTTAGAAGCCTTGAGCAGATTGAAGAAGCCGGGCTTGCTCAAGCGGGTACTATGCGTCCTAGAATGGATGCCTCAATTTATTTTCATTCAGGTTATCGCTTAAGTGAGAATTCACTCCGACTCTATAGACAAGTTAAAAACTTAGAGTCTCAAGGTACTTGTAAAGATGGTTGTTATTTTGTAACCGCCTCAACTGGTGATTTGGTTACACGCTACATCATCAATCGACTAAACCAATGGGGCATTGATAAAAATAAATTTAAGGTTCTAGTCTCGTTTGACGTCGTCGGTGCTGGTGGAGGCACAGAAGGTGCTGATGAAATTGTGTCAGCTTTAAATGGCAATGTATTGGGCTTTGATGTTAATAAATATATATTACAACCATTTTTAGGCTTCGATCTTAACGCCGGCTGGTTTGCTGGCATTATCAATGATTTAAGACCTAGTATTGCACGTCAAACAGCGATGGCACCGAATTCTCTTCCTAGAGTTCGCATTGTAGGTGGAAAAGAAAACGTCCTCCTCTCACGCTTTATGTTGGGCCGTGATGATGGCATAGTACCGATGCACAGCGCCTGCGGTTCAGCTCGACAAGAAGCTTTGGATTCATGCAGTCGTTCAATTAGAATCGATGGGCGAATAGCATCAGCTAAAGGTCCTAGCTCACTTTTGTATAATCACTTCCCCATTCTAATGGCTCAAGGTCTGGGGCACACAGAAGCAGGGAATGGTCAAAGCTCTGGCCGCTTGGTGGCCTTAAATAATGGTCGCAACTTTGCAGATGCCTCATTTAATATCAGTGAAAGAAAATACAGTACTGGTTGGTGGATATTCAAAAAACATTACCGTGTTGTTAATAAACCAGAAAGTTTGAACATCGCTGATGTGTTTATTGATGCGATTGAGTAATCAAGCAAATAATAATTATAATAAATCCCCCCTATTTTAAGCCGCTATCTAGCGGCTTTTTTTATTGAGTATACTCAAGCATGAGCATTAAAAAAATTATGTAATCAACATATATACAATTAGAAAAAAACTCACAAAAGAGTGAGTTTTTTTATTTGAAATTCCTTAGGCTTTAAATACTCCGATCTCCCCAGGACGTCTTAGCATTTTATTCACTTCATCCAAATGCAACTCTTCCATTTTGATTTGCTCTCGTGCGTACTCTTCTAAAGTAACAGAATTTGCTTTTTCGGCTAAAGCCAATAGTTCATAGTAAGCATCAATAGCACTTTGTTCATGACTAAGACTCTCACGCATGATGTCACCGATATCATGTTGTTCCGTTTCTAATAAAGGTCCAATTTTTAGAGAAGGATGTCCACCCAACCACGTGACCAACTCACCCGCTTGATGTGCATGATCTAATGATTCTGTGGCCTGTTCTTTCATCCAACTTACAATTGGAATGCGACTATAGCCAAAAACCATTAATGAATAATGTGTATAACGTACAACACCGGCCAATTCTATTTCCATTATTTTGTTTAGAATATCAATCGCTTTTTTGGTATGTGTCTTATTCATAAAAACCCCCGACTATTAAAATTACAGTTCAGGAAATTATACGTTCTATACGGTCTACACACCGAACAATTGTTGCGAATCAAATTGATAAGCATTCTCAATTAGAACCATGAAATAAGCAATCGCTTTCGTTTTAAAGGCTTTATAAATTTGATTATCTTAAATTTATGCCAAGTTAATTAAACGCATGATAAGCGCTGCCGTTTCCTTGGGCTGCTCCATAGGAAAACAATGATTGAGAAGTTGATGCGAATCGCCATAATGATGCACTTGAATATTCTTATTGATGACCTGGGCTTTTTTCAGTGCTGGAGGAATAAAGAATAAGGTGTTCTTTGGAATAATAATATCCGTTGGTACGCTCAATTGTTTAACATGCTGCCACAATTCACGCGGATAAGAACCAAACATAGAAGACTCCCACCGAGGATTACAAGCCAGTTCAATGCCGCCATTGGCAGATGGTTTACTGCCACTTTGAATAAAATAATCTAAAGCCTTAGGGTCCCAATCTCTATACAGTGGCTTTAACGCAAGACTGGCACGCATGCTTTCTTTATCCGGCCAATAACGACGGCGTTTATTAACCGCTCTTGCAGTTGGCAATACTGTCCATAAGCCACTCGCTCTAGCAATATGTTGAGCTATAACTAATGGCTTAAGAAAAAGCACTGGATCAAATAAAATGATGCGACTAAAGTTTTCAGGATGCCTTGCTGCTGCCAATAGTGTTAATACACCACCCATTGAATGACCAACACCAATTACTTTTCCCTTATTGTTTATATCAGCAATATCATGCACAGCATCTGAGACCGTATCAGCCATACGTTGCCAATTTGGCATTTTTTCAATATTAGGTTGATCGGAGAGCCCGTGTCCAGGCGCATCGGAAAACCATATATCCCATGATGGCGGAAGTGATTCAGCCATCCTGGCATTACATAATGAAGAAAAGCCAGTGCCGTGCAAAAAATGCACTCTCTGAGAGATATTATTAGGATCAACAGGCTGATCGCTACCTTTTCTAAAGTAGCCATTGACCTTGTCACCCACTTTGTTATGTCGTGTCCAGTTTTTTACTTGCATAGATAACTTAGCGTACTATTCATTTAATGCTTAACCACCATTCATTACTCGGGTATGTCGTAGCAGTAAATACTTCGCCCACTAAAGGAGTTGCAATATTTATGCCTTTCGCGGTAGCAGCTTTGTGAGCACGAATTACTGGCTCATCCCATGCATGAATGGATAAATCAAACTTGCCCCAATGAATTGGAAAAAACACTTTCGCACCCAGATCAATACTTGCTTGAACCGATTCTTCAGGCAGCATATGAATTTGAGACCAGTTTGCGTTATAAGCACCATTTTCAATGAATGCAATATCAAAAGGCCCAAACTGGTCGCCAATCTTTTTGAACTCATCAAAATAACCACTATCACCACTGAAATACATATTAAGCGATTTAGATTGAACAACCCACGAGCCCCACAAGGTTGAGAACCTATCGGTAATGCCCCTTCCACTAAAGTGACGTGAAGGAGTTAGAGTAAAGTTGACTGATTCATAAGCGTACTCTGAGTACCAATCAAGCTCTGTAATTTTTTCATTGGCTACTCCCCACCCTAACAAATGAGCCTTGATGCCAAGTGGCACTAAAAAATGTTTAACCTTAGCATTCAGTTCCTTAATAGCCTGATAATCTAAATGGTCATAGTGATCATGTGAAATAAGCACTACATCAATCTCTGGCAAGTCGTCAATGCTATGTTTTACCTGCATCGTGAATGGCTGTACCGTAAAAGGTACTGGAGATGCCTTATAAAAGACGGGATCTACAAGTACTGTGACATCATCAGTTTTTACTAAGACAGTGGAATGACCAAACCATACAAACTCATCATTTTTCAGGGTAGTAGAGTCAAATGCATTAGCCGGCAATGCTTGTTCTGGGTTTTTTCCAGCCGGGGGATTGAAAAAATCTATAATTGAGAACTTATTATCAGCTACTGGAGTACTCACCTCTGTAGGTAAAATATTAACAAACTGTTCGCCATTAAAGTTCTTGGAAAGTTTAATCTTTTCTAGACTATCTCCCGATGGTTTACTCCCAAAAGTTGGCGAAAAATTTATAAACAAAACCGATGTCAATGCTAAAAACAATACACACCATAGGAGGTATTTAAGAACTTTTCGAAGCACTAAGAACATAATACCCGCCTTTTATTAATGATTTATGAGCAACAATTACAAAGCTTGATAAATAGCTTTTACCACGGGGTACAAATCGTTCTCAAAATTTGCAGGTTCACGCATGATGCCTAAACGCACGATGACGGCATTCTTATCTGGAATGACAATTATATATTGCCCATCGTTACCACCTAGTGCAATAACATCAGTCGGCAAATCGGGAAAGTTTTTTTGCGAAGCGTTCACTGACCAATGCGAACCATACTTACCATCTGAATGATTAGCTGGAGTACGAGTGTAATCTACCCATCCGATTGGTAGTAATTGCTCATTATTCCAAAGACCGTTTTGTAAATAAAGTTGACCAAATTTAGCAAAATCTCTGAGTGTTGCATAAATATAAGAAGAGCCTATAAAACTACCACTGGCATCTACTTCAAACACAGCTGAGCTCATGCCTAACTTGCCAAACAATTTTTGATTAGGATAATCATGATACGAAATACTATTTTTATCTAAGGTATTACGAAGTAGTTTAGAAATAATATTAGTCGAGCCGCTGGAGTAAATCGACGTAGAACCAGGTCGGTCAATGAGGGCTTGCGAAGCAGCGTATTCCCCCATATCACTTTGGTTAAAGAGCATTTGATCAACATGTGAAAATGGATCAAGATAATCTTCTCTAAACTCTAAACCACTGGCCATATGCAAAAGATGTCCAAGTGTAATTTCAGCTCTCGGATCAGGCGCTTTCCAAGCAGGCATCAATTCATTATCTTCTAAATGCAATAAACCATCTTTAACCGCCATCCCTATCAAAGCTTGAGTAAAGCCCTTTGACATAGACCACGATTGTTGACGCGAGTTTTGATTAAATCCATCAGCGTAGTGTTCAGCTATAAGTTGACCATTCTGGATGACCAAGGCGCCGCGCGATACAAAAGTATTTGGATTATTTTTAGAATTGAAAAATTTTAGCAATTCCGTTTGAACAGTTAGATTTAGGTTCTTATTGTAGGTATGTTGAATATAGTCAACATCCTGAATAGAAACATCATTGACACCATCACCAATATCTAAAGTACAACCAAGACCATCACGATAAATACCTATGGATTTCCCCAATCCGAATAAGCTTCCTTTTAAAGTATTTTGACTCTTATCTAATTTCAGACGTACATGTTGCATTAAGGGATCAATGTCTGAAAAATCTGAAGCCATAATGGCATCAATTTCGCGCTCAGCAAGAAAGACCTCGGAACAGGTCACTTTAACCATATAACCAACGCCAATTTTTGCCATCTTATTTAAATGACTAACACCCAATAGGGAAAACAGAATGACCATACATACTATTGCGAGACTGATCTTTTTTTTGCGAGACATAATTCACTCAATCAATTAAATGCTACCTAACTATATAATAACACTTTCATTGAAAAATTTATGACAGTGAGATAAATGCCACGAAGCTGGCAAGAGTGGAGCTGGCTCTATAAACGCGTTTAACAAAAGCGTTAGTTCCTAGAATGATGAATTATGTTTTTCTAATAGGATATAGATTGAAAAGGTAAAAATAATGCTTAAGATTAAATTGAGAAAACTATTCCAAGTTGCAAAGCCTTAACTAGTTCACTCGAACAAATTTACTTAAGTACGCATCCAAAGCTATTTTAGACTCGGCAACCGCTTGAAGTGGGGTCAAGCCATTTGGATACTCTTCTTGTTCCATGACAATCCATTCGGTGCCGCCTACTTCAATATTGGCTTTAATCAGCGAGGGCCAATCAATGCTATCTTGGCCGATAATTGGTAATTTATCCTTTACGCCCTCTGGTAGTGTGGCTTTGTAATGTGTTGTGTAAGTACGGCCAGGGTACTTACGTACATAATTAACAGGGTCTTTACCTGCAAAATTTGTCCAACCTACATCTTGTTGTAAAATGACCTCTGCATTCGTATTTCGAGCAATGTAATCCCAATAAGTAGACCCTTCATAGTCACCAAATTCATGTTGGTGATTATGAAAACCGGTACGCATACCATGCTTGCTGAGTTTTTGAGAAATTATGTTTAACTCTTTGGCCACTTCAAGCACACCAATTGGGTCCCATGCTCTTTCATCATATGGAACAATCAATGCCATACAGTCAAACGCCTTATAAAAGGCAACAGTCTTATCAAAATTCTCAGCACTTAGACTTGCAAAGGAGACATGAGCTCCACTGACTTTAAGTCCAATACTTTTTAAGTATTCTTTTAAGCCTTTTGGGTCATCAGAGTATTCACCAAAGTCACCAGCAAACTCCACACCTTCAAAACCCATTGCCGCTAAGGCCTCTAAGGTACCTTTAAAATCTTGTTTAAGCTCTTCTTTAACAGACCATAACTGCACACTCAATGCCGGTAAATCAACTTTAGTCTCAGATTCTGGTTCTTGTGAAGCACATCCACTAAGTAAACTGAAAGACGCCATCAGAATTAATACATTGATCAGCCAATTATTCAATAATTTCATCATATTCTGCCTTGTTTTATTTCTTTTACTGCATAGTCAACCGCTCTTACGGTGAGCGCCATAAAGGTTAAAGAAGGATTCTGCACACCTGATGAACAAAAGCTAGACCCATCGGTAACAAACAAATTGGCCACATCATGACATTGATTGTATTTATTAAGCACTGAGTTCTTTGGATCATTACCCATACGTGCAGTACCCACCTCATGAATAGCTAAGCCTGGAGGTGCTTCAGAAAAACTACTGGAGACATTTTCTAACCCAATTTTTATTAACATTTCTTCTGCCGTTTTTGCAGCGTCCCGCATCATCAATTTTTCGTTATCAGACCAACGACAATCTATATCTAATAAAGGTATACCCCATTTATCTTTGCGAGTTTTGTGTAGAGAAACATGATTCTCAAACCTAGGTAACATTTCACCCATTGCATAGATACTGAATTTCCATTTACCAACCTCACTGAGTTGTTTTTTAAAATCCACACCAAAACCATCTAAGTTTTGTTTATGTCGCCAGTCTTCTCTGAAGGCTTCTCCACCATAGGCATAACCACGCAGATAAGCTTTTTTAGCCAAGCTTGGTTTGTACTGAAAGTTTGGAATATAAATACCCGTAGGTCTACGACCACGGTAATATTCATTTTCAAAACCTGGAATCTCACCAATAGCACGAGCATTATAATTATGATCCATTAAATAATGTCCAAGTACGCCTGAACTATTAGCAATTCCATCAGGAAAATGTTTAGATTTTGAGTTCAACATAATCTGCGTTGATCCCAAGGTTGATGCACATAAGAAAACCACTTTGGCGTAATACTCACGTTCACTGAGATCATCGTTATCAATAACTCGAACACCTTTGACACGTTTGCTAGCCTCATCATAAATTAAACTATGCACCACGCTGTTTGGAGCTATATGCAATAAGCCGGTTTTAGCAGCCGCAGGTAAGGTTGAACTTTGAGTCGAAAAATAGGCCCCAAATGAACACCCTTTTTGACACTCATTTCTAGCCATGCACTGCACCCGCCCTTGCGACAGTTGTAATTCAGTTGGTTTAGTTAAATGAGCAGCTCTTCCCATGATCATTTTCCGATTTGGATAATTTTTTTCTAAAGCTTTTTTTAAGGCCATCTCAGGGACATTCATCTCAAAAGGTGGCTGATACTCGCTGTCAGGTAATTCTGGTAAATTTTCTTTCGAACCACTAATACCGATATGCATTTCTACTTGGCTATACCATTTATCTAAATCTGCATGACGTATAGGCCAATCGTTCCCATACTTATCTAATCTATTAGCTTCAAAGTCATAATCGCTAAAACGATATGACTGTCTATGCCACAGTAGTGACTTACCACCTAACTGGTTAGCTCTAATCCAACTAAAATCAGTATCTTCTTGGGTTGAATAAGGCAAATCTTTATCATTCCCGAAAAATTGCTTCGTTGAATCATTAAAGGCATAACATTGTTGCTGTATTTTATATTGTTCTTCAACTAGCTTCTTATCAACCCTGCCACGATTTGGGTGTTCCCATGGAGCCTTGCCTTCACCAATATAATCTTTTCGATGCTCAACAATACGTCCACGTTCAATCATCAAGGTTCTAAGTCCACGTTCGCACAACTCTTTGGCCGCCCAACCACCGGACACACCCGAGCCTACTACAATGGCATCGTACTCAGTATCTGTTTCTTTGATGTATAAATCTTGACTCATTGTTTTCTCTTTTCAAAAGAATTTCGAACCACCTATCTGAAATTCATATTTTTTGTTTTTTGATTAATAGAATGCTGTTGGTGCTTGTGCAGAACGAACTGAATCCAATGCAACAGAACCGGTATATCCACCAGGCACGCCAAGATAAGTAAGTTCTTTTGATGCACCGACTTCAGATGTGTAATAGCCAAATATGATTAAGGCCTTAAGAAAATTAAAGTTATTTTTATCATGACTATCAAACTCTTTTTGTACTTGTTCAAGCGAATTTAAAATTTCTAATTGCTGCTTATCATTTAGTTCAAGAAAATTAATTTTATGCTTCTGCAAAGTCACTTTTTCAATTTTATTTAAAACGTCTTTAACCTGCTCTTGCTGTTCTTTACCATGGCAGGCAAATAATTGATGATCAATAAAACCATGCACATCAACATCTGCGGCCCCTAATGTGTCGGTAGTAGGAATGGCTAATGCACAAATTTCTTTTAGCATTAAAATCTCCTGTTGACTGAGCACCTTGCCGGCGGCAAGGCCAGAATTTACATTGGGTGTATACATTACTGCCTCAGAAACAGACTTTGTAGTTAACAGTTTTACTGCTGCTGAAGTACCTATGATGGCTCCAATACCAAGAATCAAATTACGTCGCCCTTTACTCTTCAAAGAGTCGACTTCAGTCATTTCTGCATTTTGAGTATTTTATTTTGTATTCATAATGTGTCTCATTTATTGCCATTACATGCTTAAATAAGTCTCCTTATTGTTGTTGGCGCTTACGAGTAACAATAAGCAAAATACCAAAAGCAACAATAAGCACAAGCGGAAATAAAGTTAAATTTTCTAAAGTCGCTTGTCCAGCAGCAAGCTCGGTCGCTGTCTCACTTAGGTTTTGTTTTTGTGCTTCTTCTCTAGCGGTATCAATCCAATTACCAATAATTGGATTCCAAATACTCACTGCAAACATACCTACACCACCAATAATCGACATTCCTAAGGCTCCCGTTTGAGGTAAGTATTCAGCAACAAAGCCAATCATGGTTGGCCAATAATAAGTAACACCAATGGCAAATAGTACAGCTGCAACATAAACCATATTACCAGTAGCTATACTCATGCTATAAATACCAATAGTTGAAATAATGGCTGACATAAATAATATACCGGTTGGATTAAATTTATGTACCAATGGCCC